>NZ_VPEK01000019.1:0-56808 GCF_013417145.1 Acinetobacter sp. YH16044 | reverse complement strand
TGTACACAGCGCATTGGGTTATGTATCGCCTTTTGAGTTTGAAGCAATGTACTATGATAAGATTAACCCGTTAGGTCACGTGGCCTAACTTAAATAAAAATGTCTCCGACAAACCCGGTACGGTTCAGTTTATTGCGATTAATTTTGATAATCGCGGCTGGATTGTGCATGACCCGATAAAACATCCACCTAATTTATTACCTGTGAACAAGCCGAGCCTGTTCGGGCAAGATGCAGGCGGTGTGGTTGGGAATATTGATATTGAATTTGGCTATCCACAGCCACAGCAAAACCTAGCATATAAACAGCATTTTGACTTGGTTTCTGCATACCCTTATCAGTCTTATTTGGTTTTTCGTGGCACTGGAGGGGAAAAATCAAATGAGGGTGGCTTGATTGGTGGCATTATAAATGCACTATCGGTTAGTGATAGAGATGCGTTTTATTTCGGCAACTCAAACTACATGAAAGAGATGTTGCTATGGGTGAAGCGTACGCGTGTTAGAAATGATGGTCAGGGGCAGTGGTATGAAGTTCGCGGAGATGGAGCGGTGGTTTGTGAGATCGGATCATACTACATTAAAACATTAATCGACCATTCAAGAATGGTGGGTAATGGCGTAATGCTGGAAACTAGAATATCTGATAATGAAACGGAAATATTCACAGAGTATAACGATGGTAGCGATTGGAGACTGGAAAATGTTGATAAATACGTCATAGTTGATCATAAAACAAACCATGCTGGTGGTATTTGGGTAGAGAACAATCCAGTCGGCTATGTTGGCTCAACAAGCGCAAGCGCAAATGTTAATTTTGAGATTGACTGTAACTTTTTGGTTGAAGTCACTTTCAACATAGACGGAACGAACTATTCTCCCAAAATAACACACAGTAGAGCTGATATTTTGTCATTTGAGGTGGAGGAATTTGCAGATGGTGACTCTAGTTATAAAATTGTTTTTCTGGCACTAAAAGATTTTAGCTTCAATGTTATCGTTGATCCGCACAGAGTTAATGATACGACAATTTTTTCAAATCACCTGTATCCTTTCTACGTTAGAGTTTTTTATCCTAGATCAGAAATAACAGAAACTATCGAACTTGATTCGCCAGATATTAATCCCATTCATAAAATCCGAGAGATTTTAACCGATGATATAGCAATGGCTAAGCCTGAGATTGATGTAAATGATGCTAATTTCATTAAAGCAGCTAACAGAATTTGGGATGAGGGATTAGGTATCTCATGGGCAATTGATGAGAAATCTTGCATTGATGCAATTGAGGAGCTTTGTTACCACATTGAAGCTGGTATCCGAGTAAACCGCCAAACTGGTTTATATGAGATGGTTTTGTTCCGTGATGATTGGCTTACTGATGAAGAAATACACACAATTGCAGAAAACAAAATCAAAGACTTATCGCTTGAAGTGATGAACTCTGATGATATTGTTAATCAACTAAACGTGACGTATTACGACAGAAAGCGCATTAAAAACTCGACATTCTCGGTTTATGAAAATGGCTCAATTTTAACAATTGGTAAAGCTAATGCAGAATCAATTGATTTTCCGTATTTCATGAATATGCGAAATGCTGAAATTGTAGCGAATTGGAAGTTGAAACAATACTCAACACCAGCATGGAAAGGCACACTCACAACTGGATGGCGTGAAGCTAGAAAGTGGAATCGCTATGACTTAGTTAAAATCAATTGGTCTAAAAAATGGCAAGGCACAATTTTAGCTCGAATTATGAAAATTGATTTGGGTAACGGCTTAAACAATGAGGTGATGATTGATTTTGAGGAAGTTGTACCATATTCAGGAGAAATGAATACAAGCATCGTGGTTGATGACTCTACTGAAGAAAAAGCCGAGCCTGCCATGCCCGCAATTGGTGAAACTTTTGAGGCACCTTACTACATTGCAGTCCAAAATATCGGTCAGCGCAAAATTGATGAGGAACTTGCGCATAATCCAGATGTAGGTTTTACATTCTCAACATATCGAAGACCACAGTGGAATGCTTTATATGCAGAGGTTTTAACTTCGGATGTAGATAAGCCTGAAAATGGATGGGTTGTTGAGGGAAATGCTGAGTTTGTTACAAGCGGTCAATTCGATCAATTGGTCTCAAGAACAGCAACACAGATTCCAGTCAAAAATCTACAGATTGAAGATTACTTGAATCCGAATGACTTGATTGTTGTTGGTACTTGGTTATCAGGTGAATTTGGCTCTTATGAATTTATGATTGTTGAATCGTTTGACGCTGAAACAAGCATCTTAACCGTTAAACGCGGTGCATTGGATACCATTCCAAGGGGTTGGGATAATGGCATGTATTTTTTTAGATCCAATCCTGATGATGGATTATTCTCACTAACTGAATATTCGGCAGATCAGAATGTAAGGGAATCTACATTAACGGTTACACCAAGCTCTAAGCTAGAGCAACTTGGCAGTGCGCCTGTTTATATGCGCTCAAGATTATCTAGACCATACCCACCTGCCAACGTGAAAATTAATGATGTTTATTATCCTGAAACCATTATCACGACAAACGATATTGTATTAACTTGGCTTGGTCGGAATCGCTTGGCGAATCAAATTATTGATTTTTATGATGCTTCAAATGATGCGGAATTAAACACAACATATTCTTATGAATTAATTTCTGAAAATGTTGTTTTGGGTAGTGCAAGCGGAATAACTGGAAATACAGCAACCATTCTATCTAGCGCGTTAATTCCAAATAAACCACATACATTGAGATTATGGTCTGTGCGGGATGGGTATTACTCATATCAAGTATTTGAACATTCATTCTTTGTTGAGTCAGCAAGTTTGATCTTGACTGCAACAACGGACGGCTCAAGCGTTACTGGAAACACAGTTCCGACTTCCAATATCTCTGTAAATGTGGATGAATCACTTAGCGCGAACATGAAATTTGATGGCTCATCAATTTCAGGGAAAGCCGAAGCAGGTGCAACTATTACAATTGAAATTGAGGAATAAGAGATTATGGCAACTTATACAACAGTTGCGGATGGAAACGGTGATTTTGCCGTTTCTTTCCCTGCCAGTTATACAGGTGGTGAAAAAATCACGGTTACATCTGAAAAGGATTCTGCGACAAAAACCATTGAATTGTATGCTCCAAGTGAAGTTATTGGTGGTGGAGCAATTCAATTTAGCGGAACAATGGATAATTTTCCATTAAATATAGGGAATGTAATACTGAGCAATGCTATAAGCGGGGTTATTCAAAATAACGCACTAATAGCAACGCAGCAGGATAATAATATTTTTTACAGAGCAACTGGATTAATCATTAGTGGCAGTGTGACTGAGATTAAAAATTACTCATTTACAGATTGGAGATATGCGTCATTACTGCAACTACCAAGTACATTGCAAAAAATAGGAGAATACGCTTTCCAAAACTTCGGTTCATCTGCACCTGTGTTTTTTGATTGCGTACTACCTAACTCTGTCACAAATTTATCCAACTATTGCTTTAGCAGGGCTGGATTCAAGAACTTTGATATTGGCTCTGGGGTATTAACCATACCTGACAACTCATTTGAATACACATCAAAACTTGAAACATTTAACTACAGAAACGTAAAAACAGTAAACGGTTCTGCTTTTTATAGCTCAGCTATTAAGTACAATATAATTCCAGACACTGTGACAATGATAGGGGGTGGGGCATACCAATATGCTGCTTCTTTGGAAGTAAATACAGGCAATGGAATAACATCAATACCTGCGTTTGCTTTTGCGGGCAATGATAAATGCACAAAATTCACAATTGGATTAAATGTGTTAAGCATACTTTCAAATGGAATTGCGGGGCTGACCAGTTGTAACGAGTTGATATGCCTTCCAGTCAATCCTCCGGACTTAAATTCATCTGGATTGTCTTCATTAAAATCTACATGCGTCATAAAGGTGCCTGTCGCTTCATTATCTGCATACCAAACAGCGCCGAACTGGTCGGCTCATGCCGCAAAAATGGTGGGTGTTTAGTGTTTTGCGCTTCTGGTACTACGTATCATTTAGGTGCCAGAGTTTTTATTACAAACCAAGTTAATTTTCGACCTGCGCCAAGTGGGTCGCATTCAGAAATAAAAGTTTAGATTTAAAAAAAATAAAGCACCTTTCGGGGTGCTTTTTTTATTACCAAAATTTAGGGGAATTTAATGGACGACTTTTCTAAACAAGTCGCTGAATCAGTAAGTCCTTTTTATACAGCCATTGCATCATTTGTAATGGCTTTTTTAATGGCTTTATTTCGTACCGCTAAGAAACGAGGGCAGGCCGATTGGCTTGAAGCGTTTATGTGTGGATTTTTTGCAGTGGGCTTTGCATCAGTTGTTGGCTACAAAGGCACGCATTTCGTAAGTAAGAAAATAGATAAGGTGAGTGATGAAACTAATCGATAACTGGAAACAAGCTTGGAAACTCAAGTCGATACAAGTAGGCGCATTAAGCGCCTTTTTTTATGCTCTGATTTTATTTTCAGAGCAATTTTTAAATATTTGGAATGTTATTCCACAGGAACTTAAAAACAAGATTCCTGAAAACATTGCAGAGTGGGTTGGTATGTTGGTTGGTGTGGCTATGGTTCTTGCCCGCCTGAAAAAGCAACCTGAACTACACGATGTAAATCAATTTGTGACGATTACCGCAGGGCATAGCAATGCAGATCCGGGTGCTGTCAGCGGCAAATATAAAGAAGCTGAATTGGTGCGACAATTCCGAAATGCTGTAGCACATTATCTTGCAGCCGCAGGTCTGTCTTATAAAACCGATGGCGCAGGAACAATCAACCTTCCTCTAACGAATGCAATTGCCCTAGCCAAGGGTGCATCGATTGCAATTGAATTCCACATGAATGCCTCTGTAAATGATCAGGCGAATGGAATTGAAACGATTGCTCTTCCCAAAGATAAGGTCTTGGCTCAAAAACTATCTAAGGCCGTGGCCGATGTTTTTGGATCTCGATTGCGTGGACAGAATGGTTGGATTGATCAATCAGAGTCAGCACGTGGACGGCTTGGATTCATCAATGCTGGTGGTTTGATTGTGGAGCTAGGCTTTATTTCAAACGCAACAGAACTTGCAGCATTTCATTCAAAATATTGGTCGGCTGCGAAAGCGGTGGCGCAAGTAATTATTGAACATGAAAAAGCCCTCAAGTAAGGGCTTTTGGTGCAAACCCTACGCAACTCGACGTGTTGGGGTTTGCTATTTTAGAATACATTAAATTATTAAAGTATGGATAAATTACCACTCATCTACCATATCAGCCCAATCTTGCATCATTTTTCTACGCTCATTTAGATGTTTGGCGTGATTATATGAAGCTTTAGTTCTATTGCCGCTTACATGGGCCAACTGGAGTTCAATCCAGTCTTCTTTATAACCCTTTTCGTATAAAGCTGTTGAAGCAGTTGCACGAAAATCATGTGCAGTAACTGCTGACATCCCCATGTATTCAAGCATTCTATTTAATGTAGTCCTAGACAACATATTATTGCGCCGTTGAGGTGAAGGGAAAACATAAATTTGATCACCTGATAGTGCGTATTGCTGCTGAAGCAAATCAAAAAGCTGTGACGAAATTGGGACGATATGAGTCCTATTTTTCTTCATAACACGATCTTGCTGCGTTTGTCTTGATGATCGGGGGAGCGTAATAGTCTTGGATTCAAAATCAATGTATGACCATTCTAACTTCCTTATCTCCACCGTCCGCAACATTGAATAAAGCATTGCTAAGCCAGCATTTCTGACAACTGTAGAGCCGTTATAGCTATCAATTTTTCTACGCAGTTCTTTTCTTTCATGTGGATCAAGCGCTCTCGCATGTTCGACTGCTGGTTGAGATACCACACTACGTAATGCGTATGTAGGATCATTATCCAATCGAGATGTGATAATTGCATAACGCATGACTAGGCCGATAAATCTACGATTTAAGTTTGCTGCTGCTTCACCTGTTCCGAATTTAGGGGATGCACTAATGCGACTTATGGTGTTTTTCATCACAGATAATATGTGAGCAGATGTAATGTCCTTAATTGGTAGTGAGCCAATTTCTTTATACACATCCATCTGCATGCAATTTTTAAATCGCTCAACATAATCAGGGGATTTGTGTTTCATTTGCTCAGCTGCATATTCTTCTGCTATAGCCTTGAATGTATTGCTGGCTTTAATTCTTTTTTCTAATTTTTCTTTCTTCTTTTCTTGTGATGGGTTTAATCCTTTAGCTAATTTTGCACGTGCATCATCTTTTAGTTTTCTCGCTTCCTGCAGGGTTACAGCAGGATATTCACCAAAACTAATAGTTCCTTCTTTGCCATTCAGTGTGTATTTGAAGCGCCATATCTTCGTACCAGTAGGGCGAACCTCTATATAAAGCCGCTCAGCATCTAAAATGCGATAAGACTTATCCTTAGGTTTAAGTGTTTTTACTTTTGCATCTGAAAGCATGACGGGTAACACGGGTAATTTTAATGTTACCCGTCAAGATACCCGTTTTTGATACGAATTAAAATGGAATTTATCGAACTGTAGCGAACTTTAATTATTCTAATTTAAAGGTTAATAGCAGACGTGGCGAACTATATAGGATTATAACGAATTATTATTATCAGAATTGTTTAAGATGACGATTTTCATAGGAAATAACTTCTATTAAATACAATAATTCAAATTGGTTAAGATTTATTCAATAGGGAAATGCAGCTATTTCCCATCTAAATCTCAAAAAAGGTAGATTTGCTTTAGAGTATTATGCGTGAAGCGCAATTAAAAGTCTTATCAAACAGCAATTATTTTTTCACTCGCTTCTCAGGGAGGGTCATAAAAATGGGTTATCAAAAGATCGTCGTTCCAGTGGATGGGACAAAAATTACAGTAAATTCAGACTTATCATTCAATGTTCCCAATAATCCAATTATTCCATTTATTGAAGGCGATGGTATTGGTGTTGATATCACTCCAGTGATGAAAACCGTGGTGAATGCCGCAGTACAAAAAGCTTATGGTGGAAAACGTGCCATAGAATGGATGGAAGTTTATTGTGGTGAAAAAGCCAATAAAATTTATGGTACCTATATGCCCGAAGAAACCTTTGAGGCTTTACGCGAATTTGTGGTTTCAATTAAAGGGCCATTAACGACGCCTGTCGGTGGTGGCATTCGTTCGCTAAATGTTGCACTACGTCAAGAATTAGATCTCTACGTCTGTGTGCGCCCAGTACGTTGGTTTAAGGGCGTTCCTTCACCTGTTCAGCATCCTGAACGTACAGACATGGTGATCTTCCGAGAGAACTCAGAAGATATCTACGCTGGGATCGAATGGAAAGCAGATTCACCTGAAGCCAAGAAAATGATCAAATTTCTTAAAGAGGAAATGGGCGTCACTAAGATTCGCTTTGAGGAAAATTGCGGTATCGGTATTAAGCCTGTATCTAAAGAAGGTTCTCAGCGTTTGGTTCGGAAAGCTATTCAATTCGCCATTGATAATGATAAGCCGAATGTCACCTTGGTGCATAAAGGCAATATCATGAAATATACCGAAGGTGCGTTTAAAGAGTGGGGTTATGAAGTCGCACTTGAGCGCTTTGGTGGTGAATTGCTAGATGGAGGTCCTTGGGTCAAAATAAAAAATCCGAAAACTGGCAAAGAGATCGTGATTAAAGATGCGATCGCAGACGCTTTTTTACAGCAGATTCTGATGCGTCCGACCGATTATTCAGTCATTGCTACCCTAAATTTAAACGGTGACTATATTTCAGATGCTTTGGCGGCCGAAGTTGGCGGTATTGGTATTGCACCGGGTGCCAATATTGGTGGCGCTGTGCAAGTATATGAAGCGACACATGGCACAGCGCCTAAATATGCGGGTCAAGATAAAGTAAACCCAGGTTCTATTATTCTGTCTGCAGAAATGATGCTGCGAAATTTGGGCTGGACAGAAGCTGCAGATCTAATTATTAAAGGTATTGCAGGGGCGATTGAAGCAAAAACAGTGACTTACGATTTTGAACGACTTATGCAAGGAGCAAAACTATTGCGTTGTTCGGAGTTTGGACAAGCCATCATTGAGCATATGGACTAACTTTATTTGCTAATCTAGGTGTAAAAAAGCTAGATGCATAAAAGGCTAGGTAAAAAGGATTGAATCATTCAGTCCTTTTTTAGGACTAAACATTAAAAACACAGAATCATAGCTTCTCAATACCATTCAAAAAACAGCAATCAAAAGGTGACTTCACGCAATCAATTAGATGGTCTGGCATGCTTGTCATGTTACTAAAAGTTTAAAACCGCACTATTCGAGTGAACTTAGGTAATGCAGAAAATAGAGGGGGATTGATTTCAAATTAATTATTCTCCATAAATTTTACAATGACGTAATTCGAAACATTTATCGGCTTGGATCCTTGAAAATTAGCGGTACATTGGTTGTTGTCCTTTAGTGGAAGTACATCTAGTAGTACATTGCGACACTTGTGATGAAAAGGAGAAATGAAATGTCTCGTAAACAGCATCAACAAAACCAACAATCTGATCAACAACAGCAGCAAAATGATCAGCAACAGCAACAGCAACAGCAACAGCAACAGCAACAGCAACAGCAACAGCAACAGCAACAGCAACAAGACCAAAAGAAACAGAAACAACAGCCACATCAACGAAATCAGCGTCAACAACATCATTAATAGGCTAAAGACTTTGTGAGTCAAAGTTCATTTGGTCAAACGATTTTCTAATTGAACGAAATTAAAGTTTTATACGTAGACGAGAAGGAGATGAATTTGTCTAAGAAAACCAAATCACTTAAAAAGGAAATTAAAGCGAGGTTGAACAAAATTTCAAAGCATAATTCTGCTCTGAAAAAATTAAAGAAAAAGCTAAAAAAAGCTTAGCCCATTCACTCTTTATCAAAATGAAAAGACCTATTTATATAGGTCTTTTCTTTGTATGCATGATTTTTGTATGTATGACTTTTGTATGTGTGATTGATGATGCAGTTGAATGTCATATGATTTGCCTAGACGAGATTTTTGCTCAATTTTGCTGTGCGAGTGAACCAAAAGAGTTGCATTGTTCCAATGCCGAGTACGCATGCGGCTAAAATAAATTGCTGTGAATAATCAATACCAATTCGCTGTAAAAAACTAAAGCTTAAACCGCCAATCAATTGAATAGATGCAAAGCACAGGGTTGCAATACTCCAGAGCTTTTTATAGGCGCTACCATAGATTTGCAGAATGGTATAAGAGGTGAGAAAAACCACTGCCGGATTGAGCAAACCTGTAGCAAAAGAAGAAAAAAAAGTAAAAAATGGATGGATATTAATAATCGCTATAAAAATCGCGAAGACATAGCAGCTATATAAAATTTTAAGAGCACTGATATTTCCCTGTTTTTGTGCTAGGCAGTAAGCAGCAAATGCCCCTAAAGCACTCCCTAGACCATATAAAATCCAATTGAAATTGATCCCGATCGGGCTCAGGTGTAGGGTGTGAGTTAAATAGTCAATCCAAAATAATGAATGGGGCACGTAAGCAAAAGCACTGGTGCTATACACGATTAAGAGACAATAGAATATCCCATCAACTTTATGTTCTGCAGCTGAAATCGTGGTGAATGTTGTGAGCTGTGATTTAAAACCTTTTAAAAGCACGCTGAGTAAAATACAAATCAGGCTTGAAAAAGAAAATAAAATCAACCAAGCCCACTTTGTCGGCATTTGTTGGATGTAAGGCAAAAATAGCGTTGCCATTAACACCCCTAAGCCAATACCACTGAAACCAATAAAGTTGATTTTAAAGCGGTCTTGAAGCTGTGAACATTGGGCCACAACACTTGGGGAGAGGATCATTAGTAAGCCGCCGCTGATCCCTGAAATAACGCGCCAAGTGCTATACCAAAGTTCTGAAAAACCTGAAAATGCACAACTGAGTAAACTGAGTGTCCCTGCAATAGCTGCGAGTTGGATATAATTCACCATGCTTTTATTTTGGGGTACTTTCATGGCCCAAAATGCACCGATCAAGTAGCCGAGCAAATTGGCACTGCCTAAGATGCTGGCAAAACTTGGGCTCCAACCAAATGCTTCACGGGTTGAAGGGAGGAGTGCGGTATAGGAAAAACGTAATATCCCGATGCCTAGGCACATGCTTAGACAGAGAAATAGGCTCAGTTTAATTTTGTTAGAGAACATCCTGTACTCATGTATTTTTATGATTGGTTAAAAAATAACATGAATATGCTGTAGAAAAATCAACAGATCTTAAAGTTTTGACTAAGGTCTAAGCTCAAAATAAATTATTAAAAACTTAACGATTCAAAAAGATAGCTGTGGTGTGAGTACAGTAAGAAGTCAAATTTAAGGATACAGTAATAAAAAAACCGTACAGCACGTACGGTTTTTTTATTTTTAAAGCACTTATGAATTAACGCATTTTCGCCAAGAAACGACCTAAACGAGTGAGTGCTTCACGTAGTTCATTTTCAGCAGGCAAGAACACCACACGGAAGTGATCTGGTGTTGGCCAGTTAAAACCCGTACCTTGAACCAAAAGTACTTTTTCAGCACGGAGGAAATCCAACATGAATTTCTCATCGTCTTGAATTGGGTAAATTTCAGGATCCAGTTTAGGGAAGCAGTACATAGCACCCTCTGGTTTCACACAAGATACACCCGGAATATCATTCAACATTTCCCAAGCAATGTTGCGTTGTTCATATAAACGACCGCCCGGACGGATGAGATCATTAATCGATTGATAACCGCCTAAAGCTGTTTGAATCGCATATTGCGCTTGGTGGTTGGCACACAGACGCATCGACGCCAGCATGTCTAAACCTTCAATGTAGTCTAGCGCACGTGATTTATCGCCTGTAATTGCCATCCAGCCTGAACGGTAACCGGCAATTCGATATGCTTTAGATAAGCCATTGAATGAAATACATAGCTGATCGCCTGCTAAAGATGCAACAGAGACATGCTCAATGCCGTCATAAACGATCTTGTCGTAAATCTCATCAGCAAATAAAATTAAGTCGTATTTCTTCGCAAGAGCTACAATTTGCTCAAGCACATGACGTGGGTAAACCGCACCTGTTGGGTTGTTTGGGTTAATCACCACGATACCGCGGGTATTCGGGGTGATTTTACTTTCCATGTCGGCAATATCTGGATACCAGAAATTTTCTTCATCACATTTATAGTGAATAGCAGTACCGCCAGAAAGGTTAACTGCCGCTGTCCAAAGCGGATAATCCGGCATAGGCACTAGCATTTCGTCGCCATCATCGAGCAAGCCTTGCATTGCCATCACGATCAGTTCAGATACGCCATTGCCGACATACACGTCATTGACGTGCATATTTAAGATACCTTTTTGTTGATAATACTGACAAATCGCTTTACGCGCAGGGAAGATGCCTTTTGAGTCGGTATAACCAATTGCGTTTGGCAGGTTTAATGCCACGTCGTTAATAATTTCTTGAGGCGCTTCAAAACCAAAAGGAGCAGGGTTACCAATATTTAATTTAATAATTTTATGGCCAGCCTCTTCCATCTCATTGGCCGCTCGCAACACTGGTCCGCGAATGTCGTAGCAAACATGCTCGAGCTTAGACGATTTCTTAATTTCGCGGGGGGTGTTAAACGTATTCGGCATTTTTATATTCTCGGAAAGAGTGGAGGTCACTTTTGCATAACGGTATAAATAGCTTTTAAATGTCTCGGTCGTTACTAAATCGAGATGATGTTCGTCTCTGAGTAAAGCAACTATTTTTTCATGCGTAAACCCTGCCTGTTGATATTGTTTGATCACGGGCAGCAGATTTTTAAAAATTACGCTCTTTTTCTGCGACATTTTTTAATCCTGAGCAAGAGTAGCGCTAAGATTATCACTAAAGGTGCTCACAAAAAAGCATTTAATTTGGCATTTTGCTCACCACGATTTTATATTTGCTTACTTTTTGCTTTTTGGGTCATTATATAGATTTTGTAAATTGTTGAATAAAGACTAGAAATTTAAGATTGAATGACGTAAATATAGGATTATCCTATTTTAAATACCACGATATAAAGGGACGTCATCATGGGAAAACTCAATAAAACAGAAAGAGAATGGCAAAATGGGAAAACTCAATAAAACAGAAAGAGAATGGCAAAGAGAATTGTCGCCAGAAGAGTTTCGCATAACGCGTCAGAAAGGCACGGAGCAAGCTTTCACTGGAAAATATTGGAATACGAAACAAGCTGGCACGTATGTATGTCGTTGTTGCGGGGAACCGCTTTTTTCTTCTGAAACAAAATACGATAGCGGTTGTGGTTGGCCGAGCTTTTATAAGCCAATTGAACCTGCTGCGGTGGAAGAAAATGTAGATACGACACACGGTATGGTCAGAACAGAAATTGTTTGTCATCATTGTGACGCACATTTAGGGCATGTTTTTGCTGATGGCCCACAGCCGACTGGATTACGTTATTGTATTAATTCGGCATCCTTAGAATTAGAAACAAAAGAAAAAAATGATGAGGAAACTTATCCATGACCACCATTCACCAGTTTGAAGCAGAATTACTGGACGGAAGTAATAAATCCTTTGCAGATTATGAAGGCAAGGTTTTATTAATTGTAAATACCGCTAGTAAATGTGGGTTTACTCCTCAATTTGCTGGTTTGGAGAAAATTTACGAACAATATAAAGATCAAGGTTTTGAGGTTTTAGGTTTTCCATGCAACCAATTTGGCGGACAAGATCCGGGTTCGAATGATCAAATTGGCGCGTTTTGTCAAAAAAACTATGGCGTATCTTTTCCGATATTTGCCAAAGTGAATGTAAAAGGCCCTGAAGCGCATGTGATTTTCCGTTATTTAACCAATAACTCGAAAGGCGTATTGGGTAATGGTATTAAATGGAACTTCACCAAGTTTTTAATTGGCAAAAATGGGCAAGTTATTAACCGCTATGCACCCACGACCAAGCCTGAAACATTGAATGAAGATATTGAAAAAGCTTTAGCTCAGTCAAAATGAAGTGAATTATTGGCCGAACTGAGGTTGATATAAAGGCGCGGAAGCGTCTTTATTTTTTTGGATGTTTTATACTGAAGTGTCTTTATTTGAAGGTCATAACATTGTTTAAGCAGATGGTTAAACGTCGAATTTGTGTTTTAACGTTTTTTTTACCCGTATGTGTGGGGATAGCTTGGGCAGATAGCAATCCAAGTGCATCTGAACCTACAAAAATGTCTGTTGTTGCAAGCAATCTAGACCGCACGACAGATGCTCGGGTCAATGCATTATTGCAATTATTAAAAACACCTGTTGAAGAATACCAACCTACGCGTGTTGCCGATGTAATTGATCCACATGTCAAACCGAAAATGTATGAAGTCTCTTGGGTAAATGCACCACAATATGTGCTGTCTGCGTCTGAAATGAAAACATATAAGCATCCTGTCAAACTACAGCTCACTGTGATTGCTGCAACAGGCTATATTGGTAGCTCAAAACTCATCGCAAGTTCAGGCTCTAAAAGCTTTGATCAAAAAGTACAAAAATCCCTATTGGTTGCGCGACTTGAACCTATTCCGATGGTTGATAAAAATCTCAGTTATACCGTTGAATATGAATTTACTCTTCATCCACCTCAATAAGCTTATAGCAGAAGGCAAATTTTGAGTTCCATAAATGATCTGTTATTACTGGTGGATCTAATTGATAAAGAAAGATATTACTTTGCAACTAGCTAAAACCTTTCAGATGTCTGCTTATCTATTCGCTTTACAACAATCCGTTATGATCATACTTATTTTTCATACAGCGTTTAACACTGAGCGAACCTCGAACATTTAAATTGAGTGCTACATTTGATTTCTAATGGTTTCTCAATAATTGATTCTTATTGAATGTTTCTAAATAGTTATTACTAAATGATTTTCTTTGAATGATGTTTAAGAAATAACTCAAATAAAAATGCCCCAAATCTGGGGCATTTTTTGTTCTAAGCAAAACGCTTTAAATCAATTAAAGTACTGCTTTTAAGCGACGAATCACTTCTTCACATTGGGCAATATCGGCAACAAGGGCTAAACGCACATGATTTTCGCCCGGATTACCTTGTGCTGTATCACGCGATAAATAACGGCCTGGAAGCACTTTAACGTGTGCTTTTTCCATGAGCATTTTGGCAAAGCTTTCATCATTATCCACTTTTAACCAGTAGTAGAACCCTGCATCAGGTTTTTGTAATGGTAGTAGGTGACCCAGTTCGCGTTGGAATAATTCAAATTTTGCACGGTACTGGACGCGGTTTTCTTCGACGTGTGCTTCGTCATCCCAAGCTGCAATTGAAGCTAACTGGTGTTGAACAGGCATCGCAGCGCCATGATAAGTACGATATTGTAAATAAGGTTTTAAAAGCGCAGCATCACCTGCAACAAAGCCAGAACGCATACCCGGTAAGTTAGAACGCTTAGACAGTGAGTGGAATACCACGCAGTTCTTATAATCATCACGGCCTATTTCAGCACAGACTTCAAGCAGACCAACAGGTGCTTCATCAAACCAAAGCTCTGAGTAGCATTCATCAGATGCAATCACAAAATTATATTGGTCAGACAGTGCAATCAGTTTTTTAAACTGTTCTTTAGAAAGTACCGCACCTGTAGGATTACCCGGTGTGCAGACAAACAGTAAAGTGGTTTTTTCCCAAACTTCAGCTGGCACAGCGTCAAAGTCGCCAAGGTAGTTATTTTCTTCTGTACAGTTAATGAAGTAAGGTTCTGCACCCGCAAGTAAAGTTGCGCCTTCATAGATTTGGTAGAACGGATTTGGCATCACCACATATGGGGCATCTTCACGTTTAATCAAAGCTTGTACAAACGAGAAGATCGCTTCACGCGTACCTGACACAGGTAGTACGTTGGTATCTGCACTGATGCTATTGAGTTTAAAGCGACGGGTTAACCAGTTTGCAATGCTCGTACGAAGCTCAGGTAAACCCTTGCTGTTTGGGTAAGTTGATAAGTGCTGAAAATTATCAATAATGGCCTGTTTCACAAACTCCGGTGCAGGATGCTTTGGTTCACCAATCGATAGTGGAATCAAAGGTAAATCTGCGGGTTTCACATCCTGAAATAGCTTATTCAGCTTTTCAAATGGATAAGGGTGCAATAATGACAAACTGGAGTTCATGGAATGGATACCGATAATTTAAGTTAATGATGACTACAAACCTGATTCGATGCTTCATCGAGTGCTGACTTTAACTGTGCAGCAAACGTTTCCGCTTCTGAATCACTCATAGGTGAGCCATCTTTTTTAGTGACATAGAAAATATCTTCAGCACGTTCACCGAGCGTTGCAATTTTCGCAGAGTGAATATCTAGACCTTGCATCATAAATAAACCACCAACTTTAGCAAGTAAGCCCGGATGGTCAAGTGTCGCAATTTCAACCATATTTTGTTGAAGTGCTTCATTGAAAGAAATACTCACGGTATTTTCAATATCAAAATGACGCAGTTGACGTGGGATACGACGTTGCATCAGGCCTGGATACTTGTCAGATTGGCTCAAGGCTTGTTTGAGTGCTTCAATAACAGTTTGCTCACGTTCAGGATCTGTTAATAAAGTGCCAAAACGGTCAAGTACAACATAAGTGTCCAAACTAAATGCAGTGGATGCAGTGATAATTCGAGCATCCTGAACATCTAGATTCATTCTGTCCAAAATAGCCACTGTGGTCGCAAACAAGTTAGGTTGATCTTGAGTGTAAATAAAGATCTGTACCGCATCTTGTGCAAATTTGCGATGTGCTCGCATCATCACCAATGGTTCTGCATTATTGCCATGTTTTAAAATGGCGCGCGTATGCCATGCGATTTCATCGGCAGATTCTTTCAGGAAATATTCATCACCGAGTTCTTGCCAAACAGTTTCTACATCGTAGAGCGAAAAATCGTTGACTAATAGTTCACTGGCCGCAAATTTAGTGTCTTCGATCAGCATTGGATAATCTACAGGACGACCCAAACCAGAACGAATCACATCACGCGCTTGTGTATACAGTTGGCGCATGAGGGATGCACGCCATGTATTCCAAAGTGTCGGATTGGTTGCGTTGATATCAGCAACTGTCAAGGTGTAGAGATAGTCGAGATGCTCCATATCGCCCATTTTCTCAGCAAATTCTTTCACCACATCTGGATCGGAAATGTCTTTTTTCTGAGAAGTAACGGACATCAATAGATGGTTTTGAATCAACCATGCGACAAGGTTGCATTCACGTTCAGTAAACCCATGGGTACGGCAGAATTTAATTGCATCTGCTGCACCAAGTTCACTGTGGTCACCGCCGCGACCCTTGGCGATATCATGGAAAATTGCCGCTAAATAAACAATGTCACGGCGCGCCAGTCGTTGGAATACGGAGCTAACGACAGGGAAGTCCTTAGCAAATTCAGGCTCTTTAAAACGGTTTAAATTACGTAGTAGTAATAGGGTATGGGCATCGACAGTGTAAATATGGAACAAGTCATATTGCATGAGTCCCATGATTTGCCCAAAGGCAGGAATATAGTTGCCGAGCACGCCATAACGTTTCATCGCCACCATGGTGTCGTATAAACGGTAGGGTGAGCGAATGATCGCCATAAATAAGGCTTGATGTGCAGGATTGTCACGGAAGTTCTGATCAATACGTTTTGCTGCAAGTGACAATAGACGTAAAGTTCGGGCACGAATCCCTTCAATTTCTGGACGATTCGCCAAGAGGTAGAAAATTTCTAGAATAGCACTTGGATTTTCAGAGAAAATTTTATGATGCTGTACCGCTAATTTGCCATCGACTAATTTGAAGTTAGCATTGATCTCTTCAATTTTACGTTCATAGTCAGGCAAGCGTGGCGTAATGACAGATTCATTAAAATAAGCCAAGAGCATTTCATTTAACGTCGTCACTTGCTGAGCGCTACGGTAGTAACGTTTCATGAACTGTTCGATTGGATAATTCGGTGATTTACCTTCTTCACGTTGATAGCCAAATTTAGCGGCAATGTCACGTTGATAATCAAACAATAATCGGTTTTCGTCGCGCTTGGTTAAGCGATGTAAATGATGACGAATTTCCCAAAGAAAGCTTTCTGTTTCTTCAAGAACGCCAAGTTCAAACTCTGAAATAAAACCCAAATGTACAAGGTCATAGATGCGATTGACACGGAAATGACGCTTAGCAATCCATCCGATTTGGTTGATATCACGGATACCGCCGGGCGCATTTTTAATATCGGGTTCTAAGTTGCTTTCGGTATTGTTATGTTGAGCATAGCGTTTGGCTTGCTCTTGCATTTTGGCATCATAGAAGGTTTTATCCGTCCATGTCTGTGACACGATACGGCGTGGCCATTTGGCTAGGTGTTCATTGCCCACAATCAAACGTGCTTCAATCAAAGCTGTTGCTACAGTTAAATCATTGGTGGCTTGAGCAACACAATCATTAATAGTACGCACACTGATGCCCGGTTTGAAATTACCAACATCCCAAAGAGTTGAAATAAAGCTGGAGATGAGTTTT
The DNA here is from genome assembly GCF_013417145.1 of Acinetobacter sp. YH16044. Classification (NCBI taxonomy): domain Bacteria; kingdom Pseudomonadati; phylum Pseudomonadota; class Gammaproteobacteria; order Moraxellales; family Moraxellaceae; genus Acinetobacter; species Acinetobacter sp. YH16044. The sequence goes on along the minus strand of NZ_VPEK01000019.1, from coordinate 39,174 downwards.
TCTTGTTCTGGGCTGATTTCATCTTCAGACAAAATCATGATATCGACGTCGGAGTAAGGCAGCATTTCGCGGCGACCATAGCCACCGACAGCAAATAAACCGAGATCGGTTTGGTCGAGTTCAGCATGTGTCCATAAGAACTTTAAGGCTTCATCGATTAGATTCGAACGAGCCAAAATCACATCACGAATCGACTGTCCATTTTCAAAGCATTCCTGTAGCTGATTTTCAACATCTGAGCGCCATTGGTTAATCGCCTGAATGTCGTGGTTACTTTTAATGTAATTCAGCAGAGGAAGCGTATTGATCATGAACAGTGGTCCGTTAAGGTGTTACAAACTTAGTTTTGTTGAACACTGACTTGTTGTGCAGCATGTTGAGCAAGTTCACGCGCGTGATCTGTGGTTTCAGCGCGTGCTGTTGCTACGCCCATACGGCGACGTTTAAAGCCTTCTGGTTTACCAAAGAGGCGTAAATCGGTGTCTGGATTAGCCAAAGCAAGATTTAAGCCAGTAAATGATAAATTGGTATCATCCACGCCTGCATAGATGACTGCGCTCGCAGCAGTACTGTGTCGAGCAGTATTCACAGGCAGACCAAGAATGGCACGTGCATGCAGTTCGAATTCGCTTTGGAATTGCGATGCAAGCGTGACAAGGCCTGTATCGTGTGGACGAGGTGATACCTCACTAAACCATACTTTATCGCCTTTGACAAACAGTTCCACCCCAAAAATGCCACATCCACCTAATGCAATGGTTACTTTATTGGCAATACGCTTGGCTTCCTCTAAAGCAAGAGCAGTCATGAGTTGTGGCTGCCAACTTTCTACATAGTCACCAGCGTCTTGGCGGTGGCCAATCGGGTCGCAAAATGATGTTTCAATTTCACCTGTTTCTGCATTTTTTGCACGAACAGTCAGCAGGGTGATTTCAAAGTCAAAGTCAATTTGTGATTCCACAATCACTGTACCTTGATTTACACGTCCACCTGTTTGTGCATATTCCCAAGCAGCATCGACTTCATCAAAGCTTTTTACACGTGACTGTCCTTTACCCGAAGAAGACATGACAGGCTTAACAAAGTTTGGATAGCCAATGTCATCGCATGCAGCACGGAACGCTTCAAGGGTATTGGCAAATCGGTAGGCTGAAGTCGGGAGTCCAAGCTCTTCGGCAGCTAGACGGCGAATCCCTTCACGGTTCATCGTCAGGTTGACAGCTTTTGCAGAAGGAATGACAGTGGCAATATTTTGTTCTTCGATCTCGACTAAAACTTGAGTCGCAATAGCTTCAATTTCAGGAACAATCAAATGAGGCTTCACTTGAGAAATTAAAGCTTTAAGTGCCTCAGGATCTGCCATATTTAAAGTATGAGAAAAATGTGCAACTTGCATGGCAGGAGCATGGTCATAACGATCGGCAGCATGAACTTCTACACCCAAACGTTGCAATGAAATCACAACTTCTTTACCGAGTTCACCAGAACCTAACAGTAAGACTTTATACGCTGAAGACTGAAGTGGAGTACCAATAGTGACGCTCATGTAAATCATCCATGCTTGATTTTATGGGAATTTAAGCATAGCAGAACTTGTTCGAGAGATAAGAGAGTGTTCACATAAATAAATGATATTGTCCAACAATTTTTTTTATATCTTTATGGGGGAGCGTTCGTGTAATTATTTATCTGTTAAAATCTTTAAAAAGTGGTAATTAGTTGTTTTTTATTTAAATTCACTTTAAATATACCTGCATTTTTTACAGATGCAGGGAATGGCTCAATATCCAAATTTGCACATTGAAGCGCACAAAGCTGCACAGATGTTTGGCGGAAGTTGGGCCAGTACAGCAATCCGAGCAGTGGTACGGCGCATATGCATAAAATCAATATTAAGCCAATTAAAATGGCAGTGAAATAGAGTGCGTCTGCAGCTACCGATAGAAGGTGAAATGATGAATTGAGCCATGAACTGAGGCTGAAAATGCACAATAGAAAAACCAATAAGAAGCCGATCAGCTGCAGAAAATTGCTGAACAGACGAGGCATCGATATGTGTGAAAACATCAGGCGACGTGGATGTAAGTGCAGAATCTGCTGTGTGCAGTTATATAAACCCACAATCATTTTTTGTTGATTTTTCTCTATATAGATGGCGCGGATCTGATCTGTAGATTGGCAATGTACAGCGCAGAAATTAGCACTGAATAGCTGGCTTTGAATGAAGCATTCAAATATACGCTTTCGATGGGCTTTTGCAGTCCCCAACTCAATTCAGATGGTTGTCTAGAATGAATATAAATTTTGCCTTGAATACAATGGTACTTTGCCATCTATGGGGTTTCGCTAGATTTTTATGTTATGCGTTGACTATCTCATAAATATTGCTAATTAAAAGGCACAGGCTGAAGAAGCTTGTGCTTGAGGTTTTTATTTGGATTGTCGCTGACTCAGCTTTAGAGATGAAAAGGTATATAGGTATAGACTAAGCCGTAAGTCAGTGCCGCAGTCAGTGTAGCAGGGACAATTTTTTTAAACTTGAAATACAAGCCTGCAAGCACAGCAAAACCAACCAACATGGCAAAGCTTTTATTTGGTGTCTCAAGCAAAGGTGGTAAGGTTGCAACCACCAACATTGAACTAATTGCGGCAATGCCAATCGAGCCCAAAGCGATTTTGAGCCATAAAGAACCACGCTGCTGTGAACCTTGCTGAAATTTCTGAATTACAAAAAATGGCCCAAACCGTGATGCAAAATTCGCAATCCCGACCAAGATCCCAACCAAGATAATTTCTAGATTCATGATGCTTCACCCATATGTTCAGGATCAGGTTTCTTTAAGACATAATGTTTGAATAAACCGGCAAAAATACCAGAAGAAATACCGATAAAAATCGCAGCAGACAAGTCGATAAAGTAGCAGGCAATCGCAGAAACAATAATTGTAACCGTGACCACAAATGTATGTTTTTTCTCAAATGCTGCGAGTAAAAAGCTTAAAAACAATGCAGGCAGTAGGAAGTCGAGTGCGGCTTGTAAAAATTGTGGAAGGTTGCTGACTTGATCGGCAAATAAACCGCCTAAAAATGAGCCTGTTGCCCAAGACAGCCAACTAAATAAGCTGAGTCCTAACATCCAAGATTCTGACCATTCTTGACGACGTTGCGACAGTTTGATCATGCCTGATGCGAAAACTTCGTCGGTTAAACCCCAAGCCCAAACTGCCGTTTTCTTTAAATTGAGTCGGTCTTGAATCAGGTTTTGTAAAGCAGGACCGTAGAGCAAATGGCGTATATCGAGAGCAATCACAGTGAGTGCAGTCATCCAAATGGATGTTCCACTTCCCAGTAACGCAACGACGAGAAACTGACTGGCACCGGCATACATAGAGCATGATAAAAATAAGGCTTCCCACGCAGTGAAACCAAATTGAGTCGCAGAAACCCCAAATGCAAAAGAAACAGGAAGATAGGTAAAGATAATAGCTTGACTATCTTTAGCACCTTGCCAAAAACCCGCAGGCTGAACTGTAGGAAGTTTGTGCTCAGACACGACACACCTTTGAAAGAGTTGAACAACAGGTCAAATGATGATTGAGTATTGTACGCGAATTCACTAGCATAGTGCCGAATATGTTTGCTGAAATGAGCTGGATATGCAGAGGTTAAAGATGCGTGGGATACTGATTGTTTCATTATTGAGCAGCACGGTGTTGTTGCAGGCCTGTGGTAATGATGGAGCTGAACAAGCTCAAGTCGAAATTAAAGCAGCACCCAAATTAACCAATGATGCAACGGAGTATGCTGCCAAAGCTTGGGCGTTTATCAATGAAGCGGATCCGATTGTTTATGCAAAACAAGTCGATCAGATGGAAGAGAAAGTTCGTGTTCCAGCACGTAAATTGAGTACCGAATGGCGTATCAATGTCAAAATGACCGATTCTGTGACTGAAGGTAAATATGCACTGTGTCGTAAGGCTTTGACAAGTTTGGAAATTTGGGCACGTGAAAGTATTGATCAGAGTTCGACTGTTGCACAAAAGCAAGCAGATTATGAGCGTGATAAAAATCAATGCAAAGGTGCGATTGAAAACCCTGAACTCGGAAATACCGATCCGAAAAAAGTAGGCATTTAACCCGATCAAAGCAGTGAAGTTTCACTGCTTTTTTTTGGGAAAATATCAAAAAACAAGAATAAATCTATAATAGATGATTGATAATTTCTCCTAAAAGTATCGCTATTTCATATAAAAAATAAATCAGACTGCTGTCTTTGCGTTGAGCTTAGTTTCAAATTTGCATGTTTATTTTTTGAATTTAAATAGATAAAGCATTGATAATGAATTGTAAAAATATCTTTTGAGAAGAATTTATTGTTAAAAACTCCCCATTTTAGAACGCCAGTCGTCTGTCCTTCTCTTTAATTAATATCTTTAAAATATTAATAATACGAAGTATAGATAATGTGATAAAAAATTAAAATTATCAGTATTTGATAAAATATGTAAAAATAACTGCGTAAAAGATGAAGTATGTAAATTAAATTAAAGACGTTGAATAGGTGATTAAGATGAAAAAAACATTAATGATGTTATCGGTTTTGGCTGTTTTGACTACAGCAGTCAATGTACAAGCAGCGACTGAAGATAAATCAGAAGCATCAACTCAAGAAGTTGCAGCATGTACAAATGGTTTTGACAGTGTAAATGTTTGCCAATTATTGTCTTGATCAAAATTCGATAAAGCGAAGTGCTACAAATAAAAGCAAAATAACTATAAAGAATCATTCTGGTGCAATTAAATGCACTTATTTAAATCACAAATGTCAGACATCATGCACAGGAAGTGCATGAGCAATCTGATGTAACTGCGCTAGATCTAAAATTTCAATTTGTTTAAACGCAACACGAAGCACCTGCATTTTTTCCAACTGCTGAAGCTCCTGATTGACTGATTGTCTTGAGCAATTCATCAGTTGCGCAAGTTGTTCCTGTGAGATGTGTATGGTGTGTTGCTCAATTTCCAAATGATTTCCATATCCATTTAAAATAAACAGCAGACGCTGTGCGAGACGTTGACTTAAACTTTGCGTTTGTAAGGCAATGAGTTCCATAAAGGCATAGCGAAGTTTTTGACTGGTGAGCTGGGCAATATGAAACCAAAACTCAGGATGTTGTTGTAATAATTGCTGAATTGCTTGAGCCGGTAAGTGTAATAAGGTGGATTTTTTGATACAGATGGCATCGTGAGAGCGTGGTAATTGGTCAACCAAGGATATTTCGCCAAACCACATAATTGGCTCAGCAATGGCGGCAATAGCTTCTTTGCCATGAATATCAATATAGCCTAAGCGAACTGCGCCATCTAAGACTGCATACATACCATTAAAACGCTGTCCTGATAAAAAAACACGTGCGTATTTTTCGAAAGTTAAAGTCAGGGCATGGCGGCAGATAAAGTCTTGGAAGGAAAGATTTAAGCCTGAATACCACACATTTTTATTGAGTTGATGCACATATTGAGCGTCCAGCACAGCATATCCTTATTTTATGGTCCAACTTGTCTATTAGATGACAACTTTATTGATGCATTTTTTATATAGTGAAATGAGTGAATGAACAAGGAGTAAGTTAATGAGCAAACTTGAAAGACTGTTAAGCCAATATGCAGCATATCATTTAGATCGAAAAAATGTGCTGACGCATTTTGTGGGTATTCCGCTTATTGTATTTTCGATTATGTGTCTAACCGCACGAGCAGGGCTAATGATTTCAGGTTTTGAACTGACCCTTGCATTGTTGTTGATTATTGCCAGTGTCATTTATTACCTGAGTTTAGATAAAATTTTCGGTTTGATTATGCTTTTGGTGTTTGCCGTCACATATCCCTTAGCCTTAATGATCGCAAAAATGAGCCTTATGTCATGGTTGATCTGGAGTGTGGGGATCTTTGTTGTGGGTTGGATCATCCAGTTTATCGGTCATTATTATGAAAAGAAAAAGCCTGCGTTTATGGATGATGTCATTGGCTTGGCAATAGGGCCTTTATTTGTTCTAGCTGAGTTTGTGTTTCTACTAGGCTTTCGTAAAGAGCTTGAACAACGCATGCTGACAGAAGCAAGAAGACAGCGCGCAGAGATGGATGCAAAAGCATTACATATTGCTCACCCATAAATGATTTGAATAAAAAAGCCGGATAATTCCGGCTTTTTTTTGCGATGTGTTGATTCTCAACTGTTTAGGATTTCACAGCAGTTTTATGTTGTTCCACTGCCACCTTTTGTGCAGCGATTTTTGCTTTTGCGTCAGTATTTGCTGCTTTGGCAGCATGGGCTGAAGTTTTAGCTTCTGATTTTGCTTGTGTTGCAAGATGCTCTGCTTGAGCTGCATCATGTTTTGCTAATTTTTGATTATGTTTCACTTTACTCTGAGCCAATTGGCTGGCTTGTTTTGCATCGTGTCGAGCGATTTTTGCATCATGCTGCGCAACTTGTGCTGCATGTGTAGCAGTACGTTCCTGATGTTTTGCATCTTTAGCAATGGAAACACAAGTACCACCTTTATGGTTTGCACCTGTACCACCTGTAAGTGTGGTGCCTTGTGGACATGCAAACGCAGTTGCACTAAGCATTGTAAAGATACCTGCTGTTAGAATTGTGCTGATTTTTTTCATTGCTATTGTTCTATGAAAATAGGCATTAGTGCCTATGAGTAAATTTATAGCAGAACGGTAGAGATTTAAGTCGTTGCACTGTGGTGACTCGGCAACCAAATCATGTATTCGTGTCGATATAATTTTGTTTTTAAGCAGGTTTTAAGTTTTTAAATATGCATATTTTTTGGCTTGAGCTTTTGCCTAAAATTAAAAAAGCCAGCAAATTGCTGGCTTTTTATGGGTGCTATCTTATACGTTAAAACGGAAGTGTAAAACATCGCCATCTTGAACGATGTATGTTTTACCTTCTAAACGCCATTTACCTGCTTCTTTAGCGCCGGCTTCACCGTTGTATTGAACGAAGTCGTTGTAGGCAACACATTCAGCACGAATAAAGCCTTTTTCGAAGTCAGTGTGAATCACACCTGCAGCTTGAGGTGCAGTTGCACCAATTTTTACTGTCCAAGCACGAACTTCTTGTACACCAGCTGTGAAGTATGTTTGAAGACCAAGTAAGCCATAACCTGCACGAATAACTACGTTTAGACCAGGTTCTTCCATGCCTAAAGCTTCAAGGAATTCAGCACGATCTTCATCTTCAAGTAATGAAATTTCTGCTTCGATTTGGTTGCAAAGGGGAACCACAATTGCATTTTCTTCAGCAGCTAATTTTTGCACTGCTTCTAAGTGAGGGTTATTTTCGAAACCATCTTCTGCAACGTTGGCAATATACATGGTTGGTTTAAGGGTTAAGAAGCCATAACCACGCACCAATTTACGTTCATCTTCATCAAGGTCAGCTGCACGCGCAGGTTTACCTTCATCCAGTAAAGGTAAGATTTTGTCTAAAACAGCTTTGGTCGCAATCGCTTCTTTATCGCCACCTTTTGCAGATTTTGCTAGACGTGTAATTGCTTTAGAAACAGCTTCTAAGTCAGCAAGTGCAAGTTCAGTGTTGATTGTTGCGATATCGTCAAGTGGATCAATTTTGCCATTTACGTGAATGACATTCTCGTCTTCAAAACAACGTACAACATGTGCAATAGCATCCGTTTCACGAATGTTAGCTAAGAATTGGTTACCAAGCCCTTCACCTTTAGATGCACCAGCAACAAGACCTGCGATATCCACAAATTCCATCGTGGTTGGGACAACACGTTGTGGGTTTACAATTTCAGCAAGTTTATCCATACGTGGGTCAGGTACAGGTACGATCCCAGTATTTGGCTCAATTGTACAGAATGGGAAGTTTTCAGCAGCAATCGCAGCTTTGGTTAATGCGTTGAAAAGCGTTGATTTACCAACGTTCGGCAGGCCGACAATACCACAGTTAAAACCCATGAAATAACTCACAAAGTATTATAAAAAAATTGTGGATGATTTTACATGAAAGCCATAATAAAGTCAGGTGATATGGGCAGGAGAATGTATATCTTATTGAATCGCGCTGAGATCGAGATGAATTCACGTCTGAATAAAGCTTAAGTTGCACTACGGATGCAGAATAGGTGCAAAAATGACATTGTGTTTCAATAACACAGTGACTAAAGTATCCCTATAAAATTACTGGGTTTTATAAACCACAGTTACAACAAAAACTTGGAGCATTTATGCGAACTCTCTACCAGTTTCCACTCTCACATTTTTGTGAAAAGGCGCGCTGGTTACTCGATCACAAAGAGTTGGATTATGTGGCTCATAATTTAATGCCGGGTGTGCATCGTGCATTTGCACAGCTTAAAACAGGGCAAAACAAATTACCGATTTTACGTGATCAAGATCATTGGGTTGCAGATTCAACTCAAATCGCCTTTTACTTGGATGCGACCTACCCCGAACATAGTCTGATCCGTCCAGATGTCAAACTGCGTGAAGACGCTTTAGAAATTAATGAACTCTCCATTGAGTTAGGCCAACATGTGCGCCGTTGGGGGTTGGCACATGTATTAAATGAAAGTGAAGAATCACTTGATATTTTAATTGGTGAAAAAGGCTATTTACGTCAGTTTGAAAAATATTCAAAACCGATTATAAAGGCACTGGTTTCTAAGGGTTATCAATTAGATACAGATAAGGTTGCGGCTTCACGTGAGCGACTGGATGAAATTGTGGTTGATTTAAATCAACGTCTGATTGAACAAGGTGGGCGTTATTTTGTAGGCGACCGATTAGGTTTGGCTGATATTGCAGTGTGTTCAATGTTGGCGCCGATATTAGAGATTGTCGGAACGCCGTGGGAAAAAGAGCATGGCGAAACCTTGTCAGAAGAGTTTAAAGCTTACAAAGCCTATTTGAGCGATTTGCCTTTAGGTCAATATGTACAACGCATATACCAAACAGAACGGAATGCACGGGTAGATTGGCGTGGTGTATAAGCCCTTTATATGAAACTTTGCGTCATACTGCTTAAAAAAAAGCGCGCCTAATGGCGCGCTTTTTTTAAGCCACTTAATACTTACTTGGTAATATAAAAAATCAAACCGTGATGAAAAAACATTCATTTAATCAAGATATTTATGCAAATTATTATTTATATGATGCATCTGAGCTTTATTATTTTTAATAAATCATGCTATACATGAGAAAACTTGCACATAAATGCTGATTTTAAAATTTAAAATAACATTGAAAATGACAACAGGTGTTTGATGAATCGGGATTATCAGCACTGTTTTCAAAAATGGCTGGAGTAGACCGATGGAACTAGACCGTTTTGATAAACAAATTTTAGAAATTTTGACCCATGAAGATGTCAATTTAAATGAACTATCAGAGCGGGTGAATTTATCGGTCAGTTCAGTTCATCGTCGGATCAAACAATTGATTGATCACAATATTATCAGTGGTCTAAAACGTGAAATTAATTATCAAAAATTGGGCTTTAGTTTGCATGTGCTGCTACAGGTCTCCTTAAGCAAACATGATACAGATACTTTTGCTAAATTTTTAGAAGCATTAGAAAGTATTCCAGAAGTCATTAATGCATTTTTGGTGACAGGGCAGTCTGCCGATTTTATTGTGGAAGTCGTTGCACGGGATATGGAAAACTATAGTGAAATTTTACTCAAGCGCATTGGTAAAATTGAACACGTAGTTGCATTACATTCGAGCTTTGTAATTAAACAATATAATGTTTTTAACTGTAATGGCTTATTAAATAAGGTTTAAATGCAGCCCTCATATATAAACTCAAACAGTTGAAAGCTAGGCAATAAAAAACGCACCGAAGGGTGCGTTTTATACTTCACTCGATTGAATTATAGAGCTTCTAATTCAGCCATCACTTCATCTGTAAATTCAACGTTGGTATACACGTTTTGAACGTCGTCTAGATCTTCAAACATATCAATCATTTTGATGATTTTTTTCGCTTGTTCGATATCTGAAATTAACGCTTTAGTTGAAGGGTTCATGACCACTTCGGCGTTATCAGATTTTAAACCTGCTGCTGCAAGTGCATCCTGAACCTCACCGAAAGTTTCAGGTGTGGTGATAACTAGAATTTCATCTTCATCTACTTCAATATCTTCAGCACCAGCTTCTAAAGCGATGTCCATGATTTGATCTTCTAAAGAAACATCTTCAAAAGTAATCTCACCACGTTTGGTAAACATATAAGCCACTGAACCAGCAGTACCTAAATTACCATCAGTTTTCGAGAAGCAATGACGAACGTCAGGAACAGTACGGTTCAAGTTATCCGTCATTGTTTCAATGATGACTGCAACACCACCAACGCCATATCCTTCGTAGGTTACTTCTTTTAGATCGGTATTTTCTTCACCGCCCACACCACGTTGGATCGCACGATTAATGGTGTCACGTGTCATGTTTGCAACTAATGCTTTTTCAACAACAGCACGTAAACGTGGGTTAGACGCTACATCACCGCCGCCTAAACGTGCAGCTGTCACGATTTCACGGATAAATTTTGTGAATACTTTAGCGCGGCTCGCATCTTGTTTTGCTTTACGATGCTTAGTATTAGCCCACTTGGAATGACCCGCCATGCGAAATATGCTCCTTGTAGATTGGCCTTATGCCTATCAAATTGAGCAAATTCTACCATAATGGCTTTTTTGTGTGAAAGTACTGGATTTCAGGAATTGAGTAGTTGAAAAAAAAATATCCAAATTTGAGAAAATAATGCGAGATGTCTAAACGCTCGTACTGTAATTTTTCTTATGATGAGAATCGGGCTAAAAGGGTGAGCTCTATCTTGTTATAACAGGAAGATATAAATGTACAATGCGTGGAGCACGATACATTTATACCTTTAAATACGTATTTCGTTAAAACGTGAATGGCGCTTAGTCTTTATTTTTAGGTTCTGGGATCACGATATCTAAACCTACTTTATCTTTATAGAGTTGCTTAATTAAAGCTAAATCGTGATCGAGCTCAGTCGGGTAAATCTTACCGAAAATACCGCCTTGTTTGGTTTTTGAGTTGGCATACATTAATACAATCGGCACACCTGCTGCTTTAGCAATATACCAAAAGCCTGTACGAATCGGTTTTCGTGCTTCACCACGTTCTGCACGTGTCGCTTCTGGAGCAATAACTAAATTAAATTTTTCATTGGCTTCAAAATGCTCAACCATTTGAGTCACGATGTCTTTATTGGCTTTACGGTCTACAGGAATACCGCCAATCGCTTCAAGGACAGGTTTAAATGGACCTTTAAAGAGTTCTTTTTTAATCAGCGTGTGAATTTTAATGTCGTAAATTTGGCAAAGGGCCAGTGAAAGAACAGCATCCATCATTGAGGTGTGTTCAAAGCCGACGATCACTTGTTTATTTTCTAAAACATCAGGTTCTACGTGGTATTTCCAGCCTGCCAATTTAAATGCAGATTCGCCAATAAACTTTTTCAACATAGTCGGTGATACGGTGATTTTAAAAAGGTGTAATTTCTGCTTGTTTGGATCATCAGTCAAGAGGATTTAAGTGAGCTTTGATCTGAATTGTGCATATATTTCAAATCAGAATAAGAAGGGGGATTGAAGACTGATACTTTTTAGCAATAAATCGGTTAAATTTTATATAGCAAAGCTATCATCATAGATAAAAATACTCTTAAAAATTTGCTAAATATGGCTAGGCACCGTCAGAAATTCTTATTAGACTTTTGTCGTAGGTTAAAACTTTTAACCTGTTGGTCTTAACTCGTTTTCTAACGGAGAACTCAAGCATGATTTATTTAACTGCTGTGTTATTCGCTGTTGCTATGTTTGCTTTGATTGTTATTTGGTCAATTGTTGAGTTTTATTTGGACTTAAGAAAGCCTGAACAGGTTGAGTCTTAATATTTGTGCTTTTAAAGTGTGAAATATATAGTATTTCTAAATATCATGAATCAAAAAACATTTGCTTATAATGAATAAAATAATACCTTTTAAGTATAACAAATCGTGACTTTATTTAAGGGTATTTAGAACTTAAGCTTTTAAATTTTTCTTGAATGTATTTTTTTATAACCTACTTCTCGTATTAAGCAATCGTGGCTTACTCAAGCTGGCTTGAAGTTTTGTACGTATCTATAGGTTATCTGCCATATCTTTTAAAGCCTTAGACTGACTTTATTTAGTTTTTAACATTAAAAAACCCCTCACGATTAATGCACGTAAGGGGTTGTTTTATATGGTGGGCCCACACGTTACCACACTTAAATTTAAATATTTGTTTTATATTAATTTATTTCTATAGACTTAAATAAGGTACAAATATGGATACACGAATATTTTGTGTTATTTTTTGTTATTTATTTTCCTCAAACTCAAACGAACAACATTACTAAATTAATAATACAATCTAAAGGATGCTTAAAATGCTAATTTGGTACTAATACCTTGTTTTACAATGTTTTTATTTTAGCAAGTAGTTTTGCCAAGTTTTGCTAAAATGCTAATTCCTATAACTGATCAAATATATCCTTAGCAAATTTAGCACAACTTAGCATTCATCTTTGCTTTTACTTAAGCCTTATCATATAAGCCTTTCAACGAATTTTAGCAAATTTAGCAATGTTTTATAAAAGAACAGGGTTTATAACCACATACTCCTTTCCACTAATTTTTTCTATTTTCACATAATTACCATCGCAAAGCGTCTTCAATATATCATCACGGGTATTCTTGTTCCTCAATTTTTTGGGTGTTACATGAGTTGAAATACTTGATTTCAATACTTTTTCAGTTCCTTGTTTAAGGAGCCACTTAAGCATTAAATCACTGTCAGTTTCTTCATCTTCATCTTTGTTATAATATCTAATCCACTCATCTAGTGAGTAATTACATAAATCGATTGCTCCCTGCATAGTCTTGGCATCAATATAGTCTAGTTCAGGAGTAAAATATGCTAGAACGGTAGCAACTCTTAAGCTGTATTGAATCATCCGCAAAGCGTTGGGACGTATGCTGTAATATTTTCCACAATAGTTTTTAGTTTTATTTGCTTCTTTTTTTATATAGTTTTCAAAGTCTAAATGTAATGTTTCAGCCTCCTCATCTTTTAAGAACTGAATACGCTCATCGGTCGTTAGACTATTTTCTTTATGTGGAGGATACTTCAATCGTTCAGATAACTCATTAAATGCAATGATTGCGGCATCTTCACTTGCTTTGATGAGCCTCTGTTCTTTGGTAACCTTATTTACAGGCAAAGGTTCAGGAGCAGCAACAAAAAAACGAGCCAAGAATCCTTGAAGTCTTAATGTCTCATTATTTAGAGCCTTCTTAGCCATGACGTCCTGTATGGATAAATCAACGCTAAAACGTTTTCCTATGACAAATTCAGGTTCCTCGTTACCGTGTAAGGTATTGGATGATGTCCCTTTATCAATCAAGCTATTAACTACACCTAAAGACTCTCCCATGGTCTCAGTGCTAAAAGAATAACCACCTAATACCATTGCTCCCTCTGTAGTTTGCCACGCAAAGCTACTAAATACTGATCGTGACATGGCCTTTACAATACCTTGTGTTGTTCCTTTCTTATATAATGTGATTGGATTAATAGGTTCCTGTTCATTTCTACGTTCTTTTAATGGCAAAGATGAATAAGCATTTTTGTCAGTCATATACTGTTTAATAGCATTATTCTCTCGTTGTTCAATTGAACTTGCTAATAAATTTCTAGTTTCATCTTTACCCCCACCACTTTCGAAAATGGTTAACACACCGAACGAACAAGGTTGTCCTTTTATTGTTTTATCACTTGGTGCTTGGGCGTGCTCTTGTGCCACATATACCATCACACCTAAAGCTGTTTGACCTGCTAATGCTATAGGCACATGATTATAATATGAGACTTGTTTTATAGCCTGTTGTGGGATTAGTGGAAAAGCATGGATAGGATAAGAAGCCTGTACTTGTACTATTTTATGCTCTAGTGGTATTAATTCTCCCCACTGTGTTATTGAATCTTGCATAAATGTATTTGTGTCAATTTTTCTTTTAAGGTGATTAATTTCACTTAAGAAAAATGAATTAATTTGCTTTGATTTAAGCATATAAAAGCTATCATCTAGTTTTATAAATAAATCATGATTTTGCTCAGGTTCATTAAAACCAGTCATTGCTCTAAATATTGTTTCAGGCATACCATCATTTATAATCCAATATGCCTGATCAATGTCTTTGTGAAATACAATGGCATCACCAGCATTAGCAATTTTTAAAAATAACTCTAAATTGTCCGTACCTAATACGTATTGAATATTGGCTTTATTAGTATTACTTGCAAATACCCCTGTTGCACCAACAACCCAAGCTACTTTTTTAGAATCAAGTAATTCATGTGGATTTTTATCTGTATCAAATTTTTTTATATTGCCGCTTATGGTATAACCAACAACTTCAGATAAGTCTTTAGGGTTAACATAAGGGATTACAGAACATCCGTCACAGTCGTAATCCATATATTCTGGATGAATATAAGTCTCAGGCTTAATCTTAAAACTGTTACGATCAATACATGCTTCAACAAAAGCATTGAGTGTATAAAACTCTGTTTTATGACCTGTAATTGGATCAATGTTCACAGCAATTGTATTACTAAAAGTAATTTGTGAATTCATTTTTCGCTCCCCATTTGTGAATTTGAAGGGTTTAATTTCGAAACCCAATCTTTGATTTCACTTTCACGATAAAAAACACGAGCTTGTTTTTTATCGCCAAATTTAATAGCCGCGGGGAACGAAGGGTCTCTTCGTTGTATTGCGTATACCGTATTTCTACTAGCATTTATAATACGACATACATCTTTAATTTTAATCAACATTTCATCTATGCTCACTGTTGAAATGAACATTATGAGAAATACAAAAATGAGGAATTTTCATCTATATGCATATCTCAATTCTGTTCGTGGAATCGATATGCACATAGTTGATCAAAGCAGGACATTAAACAGTGTTATAGACACGACTAAAAATTAAGGCCTCAAGAACCTTGACAAAATAAAGAAATTAAAGGTCAGGTTTGTCTATGAGCCTAAAATTTTCAATAGTATTACTTTCTACACCTTTGGTGATTTGGATTATTTTTTGTGTGTTTAGTGGATGGGTATTAGCATTTTCTAATATATTTTTAATACCAGTTTCATCCAACTCATGATCAAAAACTGTAGATACAAGTTCACAAATTATTTTATTTGAGATAGTTTGATTAAAGGCGTTTTTTAGTTCTCTAACAAAAAAGTTTAGGCGTATATTTGTATCTCTTAATCTAAATGGATTTTGAGCATTCACTAAATATTGTGCATCGCTGAAATAATCATAAAAAAGTGCATCTGCATTTGAGAAAATAATGAGTTCATTTTTTATTGTTTCCTTAATTAATTGCACATCGACATTACTGTTGAGCAAATTGGTTTCCATTAAGTTTTTAATGGCCAGATGCAATCCAATATTCAATCTTTGATTTAACCAATCATTAATATTCAAAAGGTCAATCTGATCACTCTTTAAATTTGTGTAATTTTTCTCTAATTTTTTTAATTTTTTTGCATACTTTTTTTGTTCTATTTCTGAGTTTTCAACAAAATATCTAGAAGAATTTGAGTAAATGAGAACGATTTTACAAATTCCATCTAGGTAAAGATCACTTTTTTCAAATAACTTTATGAAATTTGGATTGTCTAATATTTTATCTAACGCTTCTAAATTGTCTTTATTCCCTAGTAAATATGAATAACCAAATTTTTCGAAGACTTTTATCTTTAAATCTTTATCTTTCCTAAAATTTTTTAAAAAAAAATTCTTTTGTAATTCTATTTTTTTATTAAATAATTCAATGAAATTTCCTGAATAATCACCTAGAACATCTAAGGGTGCAAAAATTTCTTCAAATTCTGAATTTTTCATAGCTATATACATCTATTTATTTATCTAAAAGAAAATGCGGTTTTCAGTTAGACGACTTTAATATTGAAACTGAACTAAGTTTTTTTTAGTCAGATATTCCACTTTGCTGATTAAAATAGAGCTGCTCTAATTTAATTAGAGCAGCTCTGTAGCTAATTATAGGAAGTCTATTTTATCTATTTCTTTCATAATTTCAGAAGTTCTTTGAAGCGTGGCAATGATCTTCTGATAGTGCTTAATATCTTCAAATTGTAGAGCTTGACCTTTCCTGTCTTTGAGCCATTTTTGTGCTGGTTGATAGCCACCGATATAGAAGTTCCAAGCTACTTCAGGAACATTGGCAAAATACTGTTCATCGTTGATATAGACATTTCCATCTTTATAAACTATTTGTTCAACTATATTGTCACCACCTTCAGGATATTGAGTGATAATTTTTAATGTTGAGTCTTCTATAAGATGAAGCGTTCTTAACTGATTTCCTAATTTTGCAAGATCTACAAAAATTTTTGTAGTTTTAGGGTAAGGAATCTTAGGAAAATCAATTTTTAAAAACTCTTTGTAAGTCTCTCTGTATTTTATTGAGTGTAGAACAGCATATACATAATCTAATACGTCGATAGGAGCAAAAGTCCCATTAATATTTTCTTTTTCATCAGTAAAAGTAAATCCGATATTTTTCTCAATCTTGTTAATAACTTCTATATTACAATTCGGTTTTAATGTTGTAGAAGTTTGTAATAACTCTTCACCTTCACGATAAACATATAAGGGAAAGACACTAGTAATCTCACTTGTCTTATTAGATACATATGAGCTTTCGATCATTTTATTGGTTATCAAGACATGCTGATATGTATCACCAGATTTAAATTGCTTACATAGAGATAATGCTAAGTTACTTTCTCCAAGCAAATTCTTCATAATGTCTTTTCTACTTCTTTCAATGAAGTGATCGTTATAGTAGACATACTGTTCATCAAATGGTCTATAGTAGATTTTTTTAATACAATCTTTGTCAAAGTTTTTTGCTTGTTGTTTTACAGAATCAATTTTCCAACTTTTATTTTCTTTTAATTTATATAACTGTTGTAATTGATCTTTACTGATATTAAAAAAATCTTTAATTCTTTTTTCTAGAGTATTATTGTTTCTATCAATAACAAATGAGTCTCTAGATGTAACTATGCCAACATTGTTTGCTTGAAATAACTCATTAACAGCAAAACCTTTTGAATACTTTTTCTCTGAATCAAAATCTTTTTTCACCATGTAAAAATTTGGAGCTTTATTAGTTAGTAAATTAAATTTGACTGTACTAAGCTCATTGTCAGTTAAAAAACTATACTTATCTTCACGCTTGCCATATAAATCATAATGAAAAACTTTACCTAATTCCGAAGCTTTCTTTTTTCCCGTTTTCACAAATATGTTAATTGATACACCTTGCATAATATCGAAGACATTTTGATCAACACTACCGTCAGGTGCTGTTTCCTTTTTCTTTGCATTACCATGAAGATCAATAGTATAAATCTTGTCGTAAGTTTTAAGTAGATTCCAACGCATCCCTCTAAAAGTAGGATTATCTAGATAACCATGAGGATTAATAAAAGCAAGTACGCCACTGCCATTCTTTTCAATAAAGTACTGACCATAGCGCAAGAACTTTACATAGTCATCATTAATCCATTTAGGGTTTCTTTCGTTTAATTTCTCTTTGCCACCTGGCTCTTTCTTATAGTCTTCCATTAAATTCATAATCCAATCGCCTTTATTAGCACTTTCACCGCTATAGGGTGGATTACCAATAATACACATGACAGGTGTATCACGTTTAATATGGTTCGCTTCATTTGCTTCAGCACTGAGCCAATTTGCAAATAACGTACCAGTATCAGGATGGCTTTCTTCTAAGCTATTCGTAAGATAAACTTTAAGTCGTTGTTCTTTATTTCCTTGAGGTTTATAGCCTGTTTCTGATAACAATAAATTCAATTGCAAGTGAGCCATTGCATAACTTGCCATAAGTAATTCAAAACCGTTTAAGCGTGGAATCAGATCTTTTTCTACATAGTTACTCCATATCCCTTGCATACCTTCAAAATCTTGATAGATATGTTTAATTACATGGGAAAGGAATGTACCTGTACCTGTTGCAGGATCTAGAATCTGAACTTTATGAATTTCTTTATCAGTAGTTATATAACCATCTTTATGACGTCTATCTGTTGTTGGGTTTTTAATTTGAATAGTCGTTTTTGATGTATCAGCTAGTCCTTCTGAAAGTCCAAATTCAGTTTTTAAAACTTCATCTACAGCTCTAACAATAAAATCAACCACAGGCTCAGGTGTGTACCAAACACCACGAGCTTTACGAAGTTTTGCATCATATTCGCTGAGGAATGTCTCATAGAAATGAATAATCGGGTTATTCATTCGTGTTGAGCGTCCATAAGTTTTTAAAATTTCTTGAACATTACAATGTAAGAAAATATCTGCAAGGCTATCAACAATCCATTTTATACGATCATCAATATCAGGACCTGCAATATAACCAAATAATTTACGCAAGAATGGATTTGATTTAGGGATTAGTTCAGCAGCTTCTTGTCTTGAAAAAGTAGGTAGAGTCGAGTCATACAATCTCGCTGCAAACATGCCGTAAGCAATAGTTTGAGCATATACATCGGCAAAACCTTTAGGCGTAATGTCGTGAATAAGGATTTGCTTGAAGCCTTCAAAATGACCTTTTAATGTACTATCTTCGTGGTTATCTTCATCCCTTGTTACTGCTTTTTCGAGTATTTCAGCAAGTAATTTAGCCTTGCTAGCCATCATTTTCGCTAGTTTTTGAGGACTTCTGATTGTGTTTCCAATATAAATACTAAAGTTTTGAATTAGACTTTCAAACATTGAAAAGTTTTCAGGTAGTGCTTTAATCTCGTTCCCTGAAATTTCTCCAATTGAAGTTTGAGCAACAAGCTCACCTTCTTGGTAAAAATAGAAGTCTAGGTAATTGGTAAAGATAATATTATTTAACGATGCTTTATAGCGATCAAACTGTTCTTTATTCCCTGTTTTTTTCTTACCTTCCAGGTCTGTATCGCCAATGTCCTTTGCTTCAATAAATCCAATCGGAATACTGTTTTTCTCAATGATATAGTCAGGCGCACCACAGGTTTGACGTTTAGGTTCATTAATTACCATATAGTCTGAGCCGATAATTGACTCTACTAAACTTTGCAGATCCCCTCGAAAGCTATGTTCGGTTGTTTTGCCTGTAACGAATTTGGCATTAATAGCCTGTATGTATCCTTGAACCATTTATTTCAATCTTTTAGTAAGTCAATTTATATAGTTATCTTAGTAGATTCATCACCTATATTGAAGAAACAGATTGAGTTTGAAGGGGATTTTTCCGAATAGCTCTTAATTTTTTTGGTAGTCTTTGATGAATAGTTTGATATTTGATCAAAAACATCCATTTGCATTTAAAAAATGATCAATTTCATTCCAATCACATTTTTGAGCTAACTCCCTTGGCAGTTCTATATCGTAATTAATATAAATCTCCCTTCTTAAACAATATTCCTCATAGCTATCAGCATATGTTTCATAACGTGGGGCAAAATATAGTTTCAAAGTAGGTAATTTTTGATCATCCCATCTTTGCTTGCCACGACTATATAAAAACAATTTTCCTAATGTATAAAGTCGTCCTACTTGCTGTCTCATCCCTCTAAAAACCGCATAGGTTTGAAAATATGACTGCCATTTCAAAAGATCTTCAATTGGTTTAGCTTTATTAGTCTGTGAGACATAGCGGTTAATAATATTAACTAAATCCGTTTTCTTTTTCGCTATAACTTCTTTTTTCCATCTCCAAGTCCAGCTAAAAGGCTTACTTGGGTTTCTGTAAAATTTGTCTGAATTTGATTTGTACTTCTTATGGGTCATTCGTACAAGTTCTGCTGAACATCCTGCAAAATCTAATTCTAGATAAGGCTTAGACATTACAAACTTCAAAACTTCACCATCTTTAAAGTAGTCATGGATTAGATCTGTTTCAGCAATAATATTTTCTCTAGAAAAAGACAACTCTTCCATTTCGATGATTTTATCTTTGCCGATTTGCTTATGCTGTTCAGTAGGGTGAACTGGCTGTTTACTATGTTTATGGCTGTTAGGCGTAGTGATCAAAAGAATAAATTGCCATCTGTTCTCATACATCACATCTTGAACAATCAGATCTGCAATAGGTTTACCTGTTTTAAGGCGGTAATTCCTCTGCCGACTCGTTAAATTTAGGTCATATCTGTCCGTTAGTTTCTCGATGAGTTTCTTAATGTTGGTTGTTGAGCCAATACCATTATCAATACTAAATGATGAGTAAAAGTATGCGCCACGAGTCACTTTATCCTGAATTTTTTGTGCTGTGTATTTGGTATGAGGGCTGTAATCAATCATTTTTTGTCATCCAACAATACAGTTTAACTGTAAATCAACAATCCACTTTTTCCCTGTGGATTCCCATCTAAGCATTTGTGTCAATCAACAATAGAAATTGTCTCAATTAAGGTGTTTTTACTTTTGAGCTTTGCTCAAAAACCGCTATGTCAAAGCCATAGCTTTATGAATGATCACCTCACTTTGTAAGGTGGCAATTAAGTAGTTCCTAATGACGACACAAACTTCATTAGTTAAATTTATATTATTTTAAATTTATTATCAATATTATTGATATTTAAAATTAGATGTACTAATATGAAGTCATCAATCGAATAGTGGACTGACCATCCATCCTTAATTTTCTTCTTTGAAGTTTTGGATGGGTTTAGACCACCATTCAAAACTTTGATACATATTGCCGTAAGTACCTGAACTAACCATTCGTGTGCTGCCGATGTAGCGGACTGCTGGGGAAACCTCGCTCGGTACGTTGCAACGGGGGCTGGAGAGCTGCAATGCTCTTCTTCTATCCGTTCATTCAACTTGGATTTAAGAGTTCCTATATGCATCGCATATAAAGTTGTTGGGCGACAAGGACACGGGAACCTATAAGGAATTTATTCCGAAATGGTCATTTGGTTAGCAATAGCCAGATTAGATTTAAAACTTTGGTTTTGAATTGATACCCTGTTCAAGGTGATACAGTCAGGAGCTGCACAGGATGTGCGATAGTCTCCGTTAATAGCTGAGTGTGTATGCTTGATCGAAGCAAGTGAATAACTTGCGAAAAGTATGCTCATTTCCAATCACGATGGCTGCTGAGAGTACCGTGAGGTACTAGGACTTCGAGGCTAACGCTGGAGAAGTTGGCACCATTTGGCGCAAGCTGAATGGGTCGCTGGATAGCTTAAACGTGTAACGGCATTAATCGATAGATGCTGATTGGAGTGTAAGAGTTTTACCCTTTATAAAGTTATGTATACATCATATCCCGATAAAACTAAGGAACTACGGTTGGGGGAAACAGGAAGTATGTATACAAGCGAGAGGATAAACGGTCTGCACAGTAAGACACTTTGAAATAACTTGGGAAGCACTGTATGAAGGACTTAAATTGGTTAAAAGTCTATTCATTTGTACAGTGTGGGAGCGATGGCAAGTAGCGCATATAAAGCAGGTCTTACCTGTGGAAGTTGTGATACAGATCTTCAAAGAAAGATTTGTATTAAGTGAGATAGCTAGCTTAAAGCGAATCCTAAAACAGTCTGATTGATCAGATTGCTCACTGCGAAAGCTTGAGTCGGCACATATGAAAATATGTTCGGCAATATGTTAGAGGAAGGTTAAGGGAATACTTGGTCGTATTCCTATGTTTGAGCTTGGTCGCTCAAACTAGACCATGATTGATGAAGTATGAGTATTCTAAAGTTTGGTCACTGAAGAAATATTGCTTATACGGAGTTGCTAGGTTCTTTTTAATCTAGCTAATGTTCACACAGACATGAAAAATATAAGTGTCTCGCTCTTCCATCTTAGGCGAGAAAAAACTAAATCCCCGATTTAGAAATTTGAAGTGGAATATGGCTTAAGTCAGCATGAAAAAATTGATCAGCCAATAAAGGCGTTAAAATTGAACAAGGAAATGTTCTCAAAAACCTTTTTAAGGCTACATCCATCTAGGAGTAGCCTTTCTTTTTAATAAGTAAATTAATCCATTTGATACTTTACAAAAGCATCAAAAAACAATCTAATTCAATTTAACCAATTGATATTAATTTAATTATGAAAAAAATATACATTATTTCAGCTCTTTCCTTAGTCATTCTTAATGGTTGCCAAACGATAGAAAGCATAACGCCAGAAAAAGTGAGTAAATACTCAACCCCTAATGATTTAGTTTTAAAAATGAAATTAAATGGTTCGGACAACAAAGGAAAAGACTATGTTTATGTATGGGATAACAAAGGGGATATAAGTAACCCTAATTCTTTGATTCCTAAAACTTCTTTAAATCTTTTTTGTCAAAATCAAAATGGTAAATTTGATAGAATTGAATCGAGCCCAATGGATCAAGTACGAGATCCCTATGCACGGAATCTGTTAAAAAAATATAATGTTGATGAAGCAGTTGGTGGTTTTAGATGCAATCTACCAAATAATAAAAGCTGGGGTGTTCTAATTGAGCCAATAAGTGAACGTGCAACGGACTCAAAATCTTATACTTTTAGATATGTTAAGCTCAAAACTGAAATAATGCCAGCTTCTGAGATAACAGGCTTTTACTTTAAACGCCAAGTACAAAAAGATATCGAACAATCTAGACAACGAGCTTTAAATGAAAAGTATCAAGCACAAGAAAAAGTAAAACAACAGACTTATACTAATTTCTTAAATTCAAATAAACCAACTTCTAAAAACATTGGTAGTAAAGTTTGTAAAGACGTTACTCTCAATTTTCCTACAAATCTTTATGTTTTAGGTCAACTACAATATGAAAAAGCTAATGGAGTTGCCGTCGGAAGTTTAGAGCAATTCTCGAATGATGGAAAAAATATAAAAATCAGTTTAAGAGGTTGGTTAACTAACACAGGTGGTATACAAGCTTCTCCAAGTGTTCACTTTGATGGCATTCCATTAGAAGCAGGGCGTAATATTTGGGAAAATGCTTATGGTTGGTATTTATGTAAATAAATAAATAAATAAATAAATAAAGCTGCCAAAACAATTTTTGGCAGCTTTATTTACAGTCTCTACTACTAAGCTACTAGCTTGCCTCTATTAGCCATGTTAGTTACGTGATCAGCCCACCACTGCATGATGTAAATTCTATCCTCCAAATGGGTAGCTTTATCATAGTCAGCTTTTACACCTCTTTTTTTATGCGCAAGAGCTGCCTCAATAACTTGATCTAAATCTGCAAATTTTTCATTCAAAGCAGTAGAGGCAATATGGCGAAAACCATGAGGACTTTGCTTCCCTCTATAGCCTAGATTTTTTAGAGCATTGTTGAGAGTTGCTTCACTCATAGGTTTAGTTAGGCTATCACGACTACAAAATAAATAATCTGATGGAGTTCTAATTTTTTCCAGTTTTTTTAAAAGACCAATTGCTTGATTTGATAATGGCACTACATGCCTAATACCACACTTCATTGTATGCTCTGGTTTTATCCAAATTTTATTCTCAAAATCGAAATCCTCCCATTTTGCATAACGAAGCTCTTGCGGTCGAGGAAATAGTAATACTAATAACTCTAATGCGATAGCAGTATGTTGGTTATTATAACTTCTTATAGACTCAACAACCTTTGGTAATTCAGCTATTTCCACATGCTTCATATTTCCTTTACTACCTTTATCTAAATGCTTCAGTATGCCATTTAAAGGATTTTGTGAAATATCTCCGCGAAATTCTGCAAGATCGTAAGCATTTCTACAATGTGAAACTAACTTTTTTACTCGATTAAAAATTGCTTCACTTCTAAGTAAATTCTGAAAAAAATCTAACCACTCAACTCGTGTAATTTCAGCAAAATCTTTATCTCCAAATACTGAAAGTATTCGCTTTTCAATAGATTGAGTCTCTTTTTTGATTGTGATTTCTGCCCAAGTTGTTTTCTTAGTTTTAAGCCACTCATACATTAAGCTATTTAAACTACATCTTACTTCTTTAACTTTCCTATTCTCGATTTCTTTTTTTGTTAGAATTTCCTCTTTATTTTTTAACTTAATAAAAATAGTTGAAGCTTCAAGTTTAGCATCTACCAATGATAATTGGGGATAACTGCCAATGCTGTGCCATTTCCACTTACCTTTATGATTCTTAAAACGAACTTGCCAAGATTTCTTACCTGTAGGTGAAACACGAAGATAAAGCCCTGTATCGCACGGAATGCGATACTCTTTTGCTTCAGGCTCAAGATTATCAAGATGAGTATCTTTAATCTGTTTAACACCATCTAGAACAGATCTTTTCACAATAAAATTCCTTGTATCCGAATAATGCAGAAAGAGTAGCGGATACAAGATCGGATACACAATGGGGCTGATCATAGCTGTGCATAGCAGTACATAACTGTGCAAAGAGTTGAAATAAAAAACCCATGAATCCTTAAAATTCATGGGTTTAACTATCAATAGAATGCAAAGTTGTGCATATCATTACAAAAATTTGGTGGGCCCAGACAGACTTGAACTGTCGACCAACGGATTATGAGTCCGCTGCTCTAACCAACTGAGCTATAGGCCCTATATTCTGAATGTGTTATTTATCAACAAGTTCAGACGCAAAGCATACTAGCGAAGATTTTTTTAAAAGACAAGCCTTTTTCTTCACGGCTGCACACTAACACAACAAATTGGCTGTAGTTGCAGCAGTTAAGCTTTGATTCGACCAAAATGCACAAAGTGTCAAATCCTATCGTGATGTAAATCACGACAAAAGTTATCAAACAGTCAAAATAACCTTATAATAATGCCCATTCTTGTCAGTACCGTGCCCAACAGCGTATAGATTGGTACTGGCCTCACATTTTTAAGTCAATGTCCTACAGTTATTCGGCTTATGTTTTCATTTTTATGTGTTGCACTGACACATAAGAATATTTAGGTGCCCACATGGAAATTAAGGTTAATTATCTCGATAACCTTCGACAAGAAGCCAAATTTGATGACTTCACGGTAATTGCCGACCAACCTATTCGCTATAAAGGTGATGGTTCTGCTCCCGGACCATTCGACTACTTTTTAGCGTCATCAGCATTATGTGCAGCGTATTTTGTAAAAGTGTATTGTGCGGCGCGAGACATTCCGACAGATAATATTCGCTTATCACAAAATAATATTGTTGATCCTGAAAACCGCTATAAGCAAATTTTCAAAATTCAAGTTGAACTACCTGCGGATATTTCTGAAAAGGACCGTCAAGGTATTTTGCGTTCAATTGACCGCTGCACGGTTAAAAAAGTGATTCAAACTGGTCCTGAGTTTGTCATTGAAGAAGTAGAAAGCATTGATGCAGATGCACAAGCTTTACTTATGCCAAATTTAGCGTCAGACAGTACCACGTTTATTCCGGGTAAAGATCTGCCATTAGAAGAAACCATTGCCAATATGTCAGGTATTTTGGCTGGTTTAGGCATGAAGATTGAAATCGCGTCATGGCGTAACATCGTGCCGAATGTTTGGTCTCTACATATTCGTGATGCACAATCGCCCATGTGTTTTACCAATGGTAAAGGCTCAACCAAAGAAAGCGCATTAGCTTCGGCTTTGGGTGAATTTATTGAACGTCTCAATTGCAACTTCTTCTATAACGACCAGTTCTGGGGTGAAGAGATTGCCAATGCTGACTTTGTGCATTATCCAGATGAAAAATGGTTCCAACCCGGCCCAGAAGGCGAGTTACCTACTGAAATCTTAGATGACTACACACGTGAAATTTATAACCCAGAAAATGAGTTATTAGGTACACATCTATATGACACCAATTCAGGAAATATAGCACGCGGTATTTGCTCTCTTCCATTTGTCCGTCAGTCCGACGGTGAAACAGTGTATTTCCCATCAAACTTGATTGAAAATTTATACTTGTCAAACGGGATGAGTGCAGGGAATACCTTGGCTGAGGCTCAAGTGCAATGTTTATCGGAAATCTTTGAGCGTGCGGTCAAACGTGAGATTTTAGAAGGTGAATTGGCTCTACCAGATGTACCAGAAGAGGTTTTAGCCAAATATCCAAGTATTGTTGCGGGTATTCAAGGCTTAGAAGAACAAGGTTTTCCTGTATTGGTAAAAGATGCTTCACTTGGTGGTCAGTACCCTGTGATGTGCGTAACCTTAATGAACCCACGTACTGGTGGGGTTTTTGCATCTTTTGGTGCGCACCCTAAACTCGAAGTAGCTTTAGAGCGTAGCTTAACCGAGCTTCTACAAGGCCGAAGCTTTGAAGGTCTAAACGATCTACCAAAACCAACGTTTAGCTCAAATGCAGTCACTGAGCCAAATAACTTTGTAGAACACTTTATTGACTCAAGTGGTTTGGTGTCTTGGAAATTCTTTAGCGCACAATCAGACTATGATTTTGTAGAGTGGGATTTCACATCTGAAGGTGAAAATGCCAATGCGGAAGAAGCTGCAGCGATGTTTGCGATTCTAGAAGACATGGGCAAAGAAGTGTATATGGCGGTATACCAGCATCTAGGTGCTACGGCATGTCGTATTTTGGTTCCGGGTTATTCTGAAGTGTATTTGGTTGAAGACTTGGTTTGGGATAACACCAACAAAGCTTTGGACTTCCGTGAGGATATTTTAAACATTCATCGCCTAGATGAAGACGAGTTAGTGTCATTGGTTGAGCGCTTAGAAGAGCTTGAGGTGGATGATTACACGGATATTGTGACGCTCATCGGGATTGAGTTTGATGACAATACCGTATGGGGCCAATTAACGGTTCTTGAGCTCAAACTACTGATCTATATTGCCTTACAAGAATTTGAAGAAGCAAAAGAGTTGGTCGAAACCTTCCTTCAGTACAACACTAATACAGTTGAACGTGGTTTGTTCTATCAATGCATGAATGTGGTTTTAGAAGTTGAATTGGACGATGACTTAGATCTCAATGACTATGAACATAATTTCCGTCGTATGTTTGGTGACGAACGTATGGATGCAGTGATTGGTTCAATGGATGGCAGTCTTCGCTTCTACGGTTTAACTGAAACCAATATGCAACTTGAAGGTTTAGATCGTCATTTACGTCTGATTGATAGCTATAAAAAATTGCATGCTGCACGTGCGAAGTTTGCCAGTCAGAACGTTTAAATCTGGGCTTGTGAATAACGTTACTCATGTGATCATCTATTTGAAAAAACTCTCCTAAGGGAGAGTTTTTTTTGTGCGAAATTTGCTGAAAATTAATCTATATCTGTGATGCTGATATTAATAAAAATCCTTAGAACTCAGGTGAATATAAGGCAGGCTTAAAAATAACCGATTATCCGAAATTGTGTCATTTTAAAGTAAAGATATTTGACTCATTGGAAAAATATGATAATAAATTAGCTATGGCGTGTTTAGGCATGATCATAATATTTCAGGACGAAATATTCAGAAGCACATTAATAAATAAACGGGAGTTTTAACAACATGCTTCAATTATTCAGAAAACTATTTTGCATGCATATTTACGAATACGAGCAAATGGAAGAAATCGGTTCGCACAAGGAATGTCGTAAGTGCGGTGTGACAAAGTAATGCAGAGTCTCAGCCAAAAAAAGTGAGCGAAAGCTCACTTTTTTAATGCCGGTCAATATTGAAATCATTAAAATAGAAATACATTCACAGTTTTTATGCAGATATGAGTAAAGATTTTCAAGCCGAACGTTATACCGTCGATGCCAATATGGCAGATACCATTGCATGGTTATTACAACATCAGGATTGCTTTGAATCTTTTCATTATGATGTGATTCAGCAGCAATTGGTGGTTCAACATGCTAATGGTCAAGACATTATTCGTGAAGGGGATTATTTAAATGCAGGCTATGGAATTTTAATAACAGCACATAACTTTGTTAAGTAAACGATATATTTTCCCTACTCATGGTGATTTAGCCATTTCATTTGTTCGCACCATCTCTTGCATTGCACTTTGATACCTATCACTGATCATTCAATTGAACTAAGCCCCGAACTTCGGGGCTTATTTTAAGCCATTTGCATGGCATCAGTTGAAAGCTGTGCAGCATTTGGTTTGGGCTGTTCAGCCACTAAACCGAGTTTGCTAAATAAAAGCTGATCTTTGCCTTCGCCTGCATTTGGCGTGGTCAGTAGTTTTTCACCAGAAAAGAGTGAATTTGCACCTGCCATAAATGCCAAAGCTTGTTCTGAATCACTCAGGGATTCACGACCTGCAGAGAGTCGAATATAGCTTTTTGGCATAATGATCCGTGCGACTGCAATGGTGCGAATCCATTCGATGACATCGAGTTTCTCAACATCAGCAAGTGGGGTACCTTGAATAGGTACAAGGAGATTGATCGGCACAGATTCAGGGTGAATCGGCAGCGTTGCCAACTCCATCAGGAAGGCGATACGGTCATCACGGCTTTCACCTAAGCCCACAATTCCGCCGCTACAGATTTTCATTCCAGATTGGCGAACATAGTCTAGCGTCGTTAAACGGTCATCATAGCTACGCGTGCTAATGACATTGGGATAATACTCACGAGAGGTATCGAGGTTATGGTTGTAATAATCTAAGCCTGCCTCATGTAGGCGCTCTGCTTGAGACTGATTCAGCATGCCAAGGGTCATACAGGTTTCAAGTCCCAGCGCTTTGACTTCACGCACCATTTCTAGCACATAGGGCATGTCCCGTTCATGTGGATTGCGCCATGCAGCGCCCATACAAAAACGCGAAGAACCTGAGGCAAGCGCAGCTTTCGCTTCATTGATGACTTTTTCCACAGCCAGACGTTTTTCAGCTTCTAATCCAGAGTCATAATGTGCAGACTGAGAGCAATATTTACAGTCTTCAGGGCACTTACCGGTTTTAATCGAAAGTAAGGTGCTGACTTGAATATGATTGGCTTGGAAATATTCACGGTGAATGGTCTGTGCTCGGAATAATAAATCCATCAATGGTTGTTGATACAACTCTTGTATTTCTGGGTGTGTCCAGTCATTTCGGTAGCTCATAAATGATCCATATTTTCTGCCTAATGCAGATCATCATACGTAAAATTTGCAGACTTCCAAGACTATTTTGTAACATTGAAAGTTGGCTAAAGTACATTGAAATGGCTTTTTTAAAGAACTTTTGATATTTGAGATACTTACAAAGTTGTGTTAAATGCCAGCACAATCGCTGCAATGTTTATTTTAAGATGAAAAATTAAGTTTCTTTGATTGCGTCACTAAATTTTAGCTTAAATGAAAACTTTGTAAGGATCTAGAAAATATAGAATCAAATCCATTAAAGCATCTTTGAGTTTTGTTCTGTAATTGCCCAATCAATATGAACTTGCACAATCGCGTCATGTTTTTCGCGAGAATTTTTTAATGATTGAACAATATTTGAACTGTATGGTGCATTGCCTAAGCCAATGGCGATATTTCGCATAAAGCTTTGATAGCCTGTTCGTCGGATAGGACTGCCTTCAGTGCAGCTTAAAAAGGTGGCTTCATCCCATTGCCAAAGATCTAATAAACTCACTTGATCGAGACCATGACGTGGATAAAAGTCCTCAATTTGAGTTTTATGCGCAAAGCTATTCCATGGACAGATAAGTTGACAGTCATCACAGCCAAACACACGGTTGCCAATGCCACGGCGTAATTCTTCAGGAATGATGCCTTTATATTCGATGGTTAAGTAGGCAATGCATTTACGTGCATCTAACATATAGGGCTCAACGATGGCCTGAGTTGGACAGATATCAATACAGGCTGTGCATGAACCACAATGTTTGGTTGTCGGAGAATCAAAAGGCAAATCGAGTGATGTAAACAGCTCACCTAATACAAAAAATGAGCCTGATTTTTTATGGATCAGTAAGGTGTGTTTGCCTGTCCAGCCCATGCCTGCATTTTCAGCTAAGGATTTTTCAAACACTGGTGCAGAGTCGGCAAAGGGTCTAGATTCAAAATCTCCGATTTTTTCACGGATGATATTCGACAAGGTTTTTAAACGACCACGCATGACTTTGTGGTAGTCACGACCTCGTGCATAGCGTGCAATGATGGCTGCATTTGGCTCATTAGGAACATAACGTGGTTTTGGGGTTTCGACCAAATAATCCATGCGGACACAAATGATACTGCGGGTGCCGGGGACTAAAAGTGCAGGATTGGCACGTTTTTCAAGGTTTTCCTCTAGGAATTTCATATCGCAATGATAACCACGTTCTAAATATTCTTTAAAACGAGGGAGTTCCTCTTGAGCATCTGGCTTTGCGATGACACAATCAGAAAAACCTAAATTTAAGGCTTGTGCTTTAATCCATGCTTTTAGGGTTTCTGGATCATATTGATCGACAGGAATTTTTTGTGCAGGAGTTGAAGCGGCCATAATCATAACAAGGAAAAACAATGCGTCTGCAAGTTTACCATAGCCCTGTTTATCTTAGCCAAAGTATTCAAGCTTGGGAGCAGCGTTGGTTTGCTCAGCACAATAGCAGTTATGGTCTGATGCAGCAGGTTGCATGGTCGATTGCTCAGCAACTCATTCCAATGTTAAAGCAGCAAAATTTAAAAAATATTGCAGTGTGTTGTGGGCAGGGCAACAACGCAGGTGATGGCTATCTTACAGCGCAATACCTACAGCCAGCAGGCTTTCAAGTTGATATCTATGCCGCTGAAATAGGGGCATCGAAGGACTTACATTCTGCAGTACAGGAAGCGATAGATCACAAGCTTAAGATCTATACACATTTTGATTTTCAGCGAGATTATGACGTCTATATCGACGCATTATTTGGTATAGGACTCAATCGTGAACTTTCTAGCGAATGGCAAGCCATTATTCAACGATTGAATGCATGCATGGGACTCAAAATTGCGATTGATATTCCAAGCGGATTACATGCCAATACAGGGCAGCCTTTACCCATCGCATTTCAAGCCGATTATACCTTTACGGCATTGGGTTTAAAAGCAGGGCTATTTACAGGTCAAGCGAAAGAATATGCAGGTGAAGTTTCGGTGATGGCATGTATACCGACTGATGCAGAGCTAGAGCCACTTGCTCATTTGTCGCCGCAGAAAATAGCCTTACCTGCGCGTCAAGCCTTTGGTCATAAAGGCAGTTATGGCCATGTTTTGGTTGTTGGTGGCCATGCAGAAATGGGTGGGGCGGTGATTATGGCTGCTGAGGCTGCATTCCATGCAGGTGCAGGTAAGGTTACGGTTGTTTGTGATGCACGACATCACACCGCTATTTTGGCGCGCGCACCGAATATTATGCTACGCGATATCAATGCATTAACTACAGAAGCAATTCGGCAACTGATCGATCAAGTCGATGCGATTAGCTTTGGCATGGGGCTTGGTCGTGACGATTGGGCACAACAGCAGTTTCAGTCATGGTTTCCATTGATTCAGCAGTCAACCTTGGAAATTGTTTTGGATGCAGATGCCTTATGGTTTCTAGCTGAAGCACC
Source organism: Acinetobacter sp. YH16044 (assembly GCF_013417145.1). Lineage (NCBI taxonomy): Bacteria > Pseudomonadati > Pseudomonadota > Gammaproteobacteria > Moraxellales > Moraxellaceae > Acinetobacter > Acinetobacter sp. YH16044. The sequence continues at coordinate 7,541 of NZ_VPEK01000019.1, read as the reverse complement.
TAAAAATTTGAATGCACGAACCTATGCAACGCCACATCCGGGTGAAGCTGCGAAATTACTGGGTATAACTACTGCTGAAGTTGAAGCAGATCGTGTACAAGCAATTCAGTATTTAAAAGAAAAATTTCAAGGTCAATGGGTGCTTAAAGGCGCAGGCAGCTTAATACTTGAAGATCAGCTTTGGATTTGCACCGCAGGTAATGCAGGAATGGGTACAGGCGGTATGGGAGATGTGCTTGCAGGGATGATTGCAAGTTTAAAAGCACAATTCCATCAGCAAATACATCTGCATGAAATCGTAAGCCTGCATGCTTTAGCAGGTGATGTATTGGCGAAGCCGGGGATGCGTGGTTTGCAAGCGCAGGATATGGCCCAAGCGGTTTATCATGTGGTTAATCATTCAGGAGTTAAAGACTAAAATGCATGCAGTTAAATTGAGAATTCAAGGTAAAGTGCAGGGTGTTGGCTACCGTCGTTGGTTTGAGCAGCAAGCGCTTGCACTCGGTTTAAATGGCTATGTGAAAAATCTAGCGACGGGCGAAGTTGAAGCGCTGATTATAGGAACTGAAGACGCCATTCATAAAATACTGAAACACAGTCTGGTGGGGCCGTTACGAGCAGACGTGACTAAAATCGATCAGCAAGAAATTCCAATGCATGAATTAGACTATAGCGGTTTTAAAATGATTCGCTAAATTTGATCACTAGATTAGGTGGGCTTTTGAAAACAGAATGAATTACTGAACTATATGATTTGACGATTATTTACCGACGTCGAGTGCTTACACGACTTCGGCCGCGAGCCATACCACCTAAGGCATTCAGTACAGCCATTTTACTCATACTACCAGACGCATGCGCATGACAAATTGCGGCAGCCAAAGCATCGGCTGCATCCTGCTGGGGTTTGATGCTTAGGTTCAGAATGCGCATAACCATCATTTGGACTTGCTCTTTATCAGCAGCCCCATAGCCGACCACAGATTGTTTGATTTGACGTGCAGTATATTCAGCGACTTGTAAATCTAAATTGGTTAAAGCGGCAATGGCAGCACCGCGTGCTTGACCTAGTTTTAGGGCTGAGTCAGGGTTTTGAGCCATAAAGACTTGTTCAACAGCAGCTTCAGTAGGCCCGTGAAACTTTACGATGCGATCAATACCAGCAAAGATACGTTTTAAGCGTTCAGGCATTTCTGTTGTTTCGGTACGAATGGTGCCAGCATCGACAAAACGTAGTTTAGAGCCATCCTTCTCGATGATGCCGTAACCAGTTAGGCGAGACCCAGGGTCAATACCGATAATTAATGACATGTTTGCCCTATTTGCCCTTTAAAAATAAAATAATGCCCATATTGTTACATAAGCGTGTCAAAAAAGCTTGATAGTGATTGAGCAGTTGAACGCAACACCTTAAATTAATTTACTGAGATTTGTTTAATTTTCATGAAATTATTTCTTCTGATTTTAGCAGGCTTGATCCTGGAAGTGTTTGTCTGGATCGGTGTGGGCGACCTCGTCGGCAGCATGTGGTATGTCTTTTTCTGGTTCGTGGTGGCCTTCTTTATAGGGATGAATATTATCCGTAAATATTCATCAGGTCTGATGCCTCAAATGCAGCAAATGCAAGCAGGTCAAATGAGTAATGATCCAGCTTTAACTGGAAATTTACCAAAAATTTTGGCTGGTTTCTTATTGCTGTTACCGGGTCTAATCTCAGATATTATGGCATTACTTATTTTGATTCCACCTGTACAAAATGCCATGAAAGCAGTCATGATGAAAACAATGATGAAGCGTCAGCAAGCCATGATGGAAAAAATGATGGGTGGCATGATGGGCGATATGGGAGGCATGGGCGGTGCTCAGGGTCAGAACCCATTTGCAGATATGATGCGTCAAATGCAAGATATGCAAAATCAGCAATCAGGTCGTGATTCATCCGTTATTGATGGTGAAGCTCGTGAAGTGACGCCAGATGCGAAACAAATTGAACTGAAAGATGTCAATAAAAAATAATTAACTCAGTATGAAAGGCCGAATGTGTATTCGGCTTTTTTTTTGCGTAAATTTTGATACGGCCTAAAAATAAACCTTGTGTTGCCAACAAAAAAATTGAACAAGCGATATAATCTTCACGTTTTAATTCAAATGAATCAGCTTGCATGTCACTGTTATTCACCATCTGTGTGCTTCATTTTGTTGCGCAGTTGAGTCCCGGTCCAGATGTATTATTAATTGCTAAAAGTGCAGCATCAACAACGCGTGCAAATACCTTAAAAATTATTGCGGGGATCTCTGTCGGGATTGTGGTGTGGGTCGTTTTAACCTTATTGGGCTTTACGGTTCTGGTTGAGCAATTTCCATGGATACAACAAGTTTTAATGGCTGTTGGTGGATTTTTCTTAGCGAAAATGGGTTGGGCGATGTTTAGTGGTGGGCTTAAAAGTTTAAATCAAACAGCCAATTTAGAAGATGGGCAGGCCTTAAGTCAGCAGAATACTGAAAATTATTTCTTATTAGGTTTATTTACGAATTTAGCCAATCCGAAAACACTGATCTATTTTAGTAGTGTGTTCTCACTGGCGTTGAGTTCATCAGCCAGTAGTAACCTAAAAGCACAGCTTGCTGTCATCATTCCGATTCAAACTTTTATTGTGTTTAGTCTGTTTATGATGATTATGTCTTTGCCTAAAATTAAAGCACTCTACCAACGTTCGGGTAGTTATATTGATGTGGTTTCAGGGGCGTTATTTTTAATTTTTGCGATTTGGCTGTGGTTCGACGCAATTAGAATGTTCAATCTTCAATAGCTGCAAACATATTGCTGTCAGCAAAGCGAAAGCCAAGTATTAGAACTTAGCTTTTTTTATGTGCCAATTTTATTGCTCTGGATTGGTTTGATCTTGGTCTTTAGACGGTGCTATATTTGATGGATCTTGTGCAACATTGGTAGTTTCAGCATGATCACGATAACGGTTCGGTTTGAGGGTGGTTTCGGTATTTTCAGAGCCTTTGTATGATCGGCTACGATTGGCGCGTTCACGCAAACCGCCTTTTTTGATTAACTGCACCATCGTCTAGAACCTCATTGCTATTGCCATAGTTTAAAGAATTTTCCTCGTGAAGATAAGTGAGCAGGGCGATGCTAGCGCATAAAAAAGCCTGAAATCATTCAGGCTTTCATCATTTTAATTTATCTCTTTGAATGACTTTAAAGCAACTGGATAATAGTGCTTAGATTTAGCTTGGCTAAATTTTACACATTGCCAGCCTGTTCATACGGCTGTATTTGGCTGTTGTAAAAAAGCTTAATTTTTACCATCTTGCTTGAGTACTTCAAAGATGTTGAGTTGGGTCGAAGCTTCAGTATCATGCTGTTGCAAATACACTTGGACACTCTTAAATAGAATGGCAACAGCCAAACAACTGAGTATGCAAAATATCCAAAAGCCATATGGGCTACGGATATTATGCGAGCCACATTCGGAACATTCTTTATCGCTTGAAGCCAATACTTTATTGCAACAAGCACAGTGATATTGATAGTGCATTGCTTTTCTCCATTTAGTCGAATTTGACCAACATTCTTGTTGTTATTGTCAACCACCAATCCGTGATGATTGTTTTATCTTAATGTGCAAATAAGCTGCTGTACAAGTTTTAAACGGTTTGTTTTGCTCATTATTGTGTAAGTAAAAAGCGTCAGAGAGTTAAATATTTGTTTTATTGCTAATTTATAAATGAAACAAGACATGAATTTTTAGTCATAAAAAAGCCAGTTCGAAAACTGGCTTTTGCTGTTCTGTCTAAACTGAATTATTGACCAGAACGGATGATGTAATCAAAAGCAGATAATGATGCTTTCGCGCCTTCACCTGTCGCAATAATGATTTGTTTGTACGGTACTGTTGTACAGTCACCTGCAGCAAATACACCTTTTACATTGGTTTCATTGCGCTCGTTAATTACGATCTCACCACGGTTTGAAAGTTCAACTGCTGTTTCTTTTAAGAAATCAGTGTTTGGTAACAAACCGATTTGTACAAAGATACCAGCCAATTCAATCGTTTTGATTTCATCAGTTGCACGGTCTTTGTAGTTCAATGCAGTCACTTGTGAACCATCACCGACCACTTCTGTAGACAATGCATTCATGATCACAGTGGTATTCGGTAAGCTGTTTAACTTGTCTTGAAGCACTTGGTCAGCACGAAGTTTAGTATCAAACTCAACGAGTGTTACATGTTCCACAATACCTGCAAGGTCAATCGCCGCTTCTACACCTGAGTTACCACCACCGATCACTGCAACACGTTTACCTTTAAACAATGGACCGTCACAGTGTGGACAGTATGCAACACCACGAGTACGGTATTCTTGTTCACCCGGAACGTTCATTTCTCTCCAGCGTGCACCTGTTGAAAGAATCACTGTTTTAGATTCAAGTTTTGCACCATTCTCTAAAGTCACTTCAACCAAGCCATTGGCTGTTTCATCTGCACCTTTGATGTCAGATACACGTTGCAAGTTCATGATGTCCACACCGTACTCACGTACATGTGCTTCCATTTCAGCAGCAAACTTAGGACCTTGTGTCTTTTGAATCGACGTGTAGTTTTCAATGTCCATGGTATCCATAACCTGACCGCCCATGCGTTCAGCCACGATACCTGTTTTAATGCCTTTACGTGCTGCATAGATTGCAGAAGTATTCCCCGCAGGGCCGCCACCAATCACAAGAACATCAAAGGCTTCTTTGGCATTTAACTTTTCAGCATCTTTTGCGGCAGAGTTGGTGTCTAATTTAGCAATGATTTCTTCCAAGGTCATACGACCTTGACCAATGTGCTCACCGTCTTGGAATACCATTGGTACAGCCATGATTTTGCGTTCTTCGACTTCGTCTTGGAAGAATGCACCATCAATCATGGTTGCAGTTGTACCTGGGTTATAGATCGCAATTAGGTTCAAGGCTTGAACCACGTCAGGACAGTTATGGCAGCTTAAAGATACAAACACATCAAAGTCAGTTTTAAGACCTAGACCTTTGATAGTGTTCAGTACTTCGTCAGAAACTTTCGGTGCATAACCAGAGGTTTGTAACAATGCCAAAATCAAAGAAGTGAATTCGTGGCCCATCGGTAGACCTGCGAAGAATACACGTGGAGTTTCACCTGCTTTTGCAATACCAAAGCTTGGCGCACGGCTGTTGTTACCGTCAAAACGTGCAGTCACTAAATCAGATAAAGCAGCAACTTCAGTTACCAATTCTTTAATTTTGTCTGATTTGTCTGTGCCGTTTAAAGTCGCGACGATTTCAATCGGGCCTTCAAGGCGTTCAAGTAAGGTTTTTAATTGAGCAGAAGTATTTTGATCTAACATTGCTAACGTCTCCAGAGGAGTAAATTTATTTGATGAGAGAATGATAGAACAAACCATTAAATAGGTGAAACGGTTTGTTTTTATAAAATTAATCGGTTTTACAAATCAAATGATTAAATTTCTTTCTAAATCATAAGAATATGCCGATGTGAATGCAGTCAATATTGGGCCATTATCGAGAAATTCAAGTTAAATAGTGGAAAAATAAACGAATTCATCGCGCTTTAAGCAAGACAATGCTAGAGTCAACCCTATTGTATTGAGAACTTTTTAGGGAAATGGCATGCAGGTTAAACAAGGGATTTATCAGCATTATAAAGGTCAGTTGTATCAAGTCTTTCATGTTGCAACACATAGTGAAACGCGTGAAAAAGTTGTGGTCTATCAGTGCTTGTATGACGACTATTCAATGTGGGTCAGACCCTTAGAGATGTTTATGGAAACCGTTGAAATTGATGGTGAAATAATTCCGCGTTTTAAACTGATCCAAGAAACCCACTAAGTAGATATTTAGCCCTTCAATTTATAAATATGAATGAAATAGTAAAAGGACAGAATCATGAGCATGGATGCAAATTTTAAAAACTATATGCAACAACTCTATGCAGACTTTAGTGCTCACGATGCTGCGCAAAATCACCGACTTGCGCGTTACCGAAATATTGAGCCTGAGTCTGCACTGTTTTTGGCTATGCAAATTCGCTTAAAACAAGCCAAACAAATCTTGGAAATTGGAACATCTACAGGCTATTCCACGCTGTGGTTAGCAGATGCTGCGCAGTCTACACAAGGGCGGGTCGAAACCATTGAAATTGATGCAGCGCGTATCGAACAAGCCAAACAACATGCTGAAAATTTAAGCTTAGCCGAATACATTGAATTTCAACATGGCGATGCGCTGCATTTTTTACAGCAATTAAATCAGCGTTATGACTTCATTTTATTAGATGCAGAACGTGATGCGTATGTGGCGTATTGGCCATATTTAGCTGAATTAATACAAGCTCAAAGTGGCGTGTTAATCGTGGACAATGTGCTGTCACATGCCAGTGAGGTCGCTGAATTTATCCAATGTGTTGAAGCGGATGATCGTTTTATCAGTACAACATTAAATGTGGGTGCAGGGCTTTTTATGGTGACTTGGCGCAACTAAAAATCAGGGCATTCAGCCCTGATTTGATCGAAAATATTTTTTAATTAATAAAATACTGTTGCTATAGCGCTAAGCTTGTAGCGGTTTAACCCTGTAGGCTTACTCGTGAAAAATGTAGATCATATTCTAAATATTTGTGGACAAATGCCGTTTTATCACTACATCGAAGTAAATTATCATAAATAAAAGGTGAAACTGGATAAAAGAGATCCCCAGAACCATTCGCATAAAAAATTTTTAAGTAACGTGAAGAAGAACTGTATTTCCAAGAAGTTACAACAGTTGTTGTCATAAGCCGCCCCCTTATTGCGTTGTTATAGTCATACTGCAGTTAAAGGTTTATCTCATTTGAAATTAAGACAAATTCAGGGCATGGAGTATTGCAGAATTGTTAAAAAATAATGTTTTATCTCACATTTTTTTTCATTTCTTTATCAACTAATTTGATAAAAATAATGCCAGTTCAGAGAAATGCCATAAGCGTCTTTCTCCCATATTAGTGTAGGGAGAGTTAAAAACTACGGCATTGTTCTGATTTATTGCCTTTGACTTGGTTGTTGCTGCCATTAATTGAAAAAGCATTTTCAAGACAAATCAAATTACCTGCGATTTCATTATTATTTAGAACAATATTGCCGTTATTTTTCTTTAATTTCAGGTCGCCTGAAATTTGGTTATTGAGGAGTTGGATGTTTTTCCCAGTCGTAAAATCGACATTGCCATTGATATTGTTATGATTGGCAATGATCTTAGTAAAATTTTTATTCGATTCAATATTGCCTTTGATGTGGTTGTCATGCAGTTCAACACTGGCGCCATTTTCTAAAATAACGTTGCCATGAACAATTAAACCTTCAAGCTGACAATTTTTTTTGACTTTAGGGTGTGTTGACATTTACAGCCGATAAATTGAGCTAAAGAGGCAACCATATAAATATACAAGCTAAAGCAACAGCGCTTTGATAGTTACGTTTTAGCTTATCGTATCTTGTGGCAATTCCTCTAA
>NZ_VPEK01000018.1:0-62738 GCF_013417145.1 Acinetobacter sp. YH16044 | reverse complement strand
ACTGAGGATCAGAAAGCTTGTTTGAATCGATGTATTTCATCCGCAGATTATGCACGAATGCTAAGAAATCCGGAGTGCAAATATTAACCAAAAAGAAGATCGTTTTTTGATTTATGAAAGAGATCTAATAGATTGTATGACAAATCTAATGAATTATTTATTTCTATCTTTTGGTAAAAAATATTAATATTCAATTCAAATTAAAAACGTATTTATTTTCACTACACTATCTATATACCTAACCTTAGTTTTAATTTCTTTTAAGCATTTAGACAGAATATCAATATAATCTATTTAGATAATCTAAAAATGAGATATCTTCTACTTTCTATTTTTTTATTGTGAACTCTTGCTATTACCCTCTATTTTTCAATAGAATGTTAAAACATTAAATAAAATTAAAACAAATATTCAGGGGACTCCTTTATGACAAAAAAGTATTCAAAATTTTTACCATCCACCGATGACTTTAGTTTAGAAAATTTTCCTTTCTACTGGGTCACTCAGGTTCATGCTCAATACGTTTTAAACGTTGACCATGCGTTGAAAAAATATGGTGTTGATAATTCACGTCGCCGTATCCTTCTCGCACTCAAGTCTAAGCCACATGCGAGCGTTTCGGATTTATCTGAAATGGTCGTGTCTAAAATGTCGACGACAACCAAGATTGTTTATCGCTTAAAAGATGAAGGCTTGGTAGATACCTATTCTTGTGAAGATGATGCACGTATTACCCGGGTTGTATTAACTGATAAAGGCACTGCAATGACACAGAAGATTAACGATCTAACGAATGTCGTTCTAGAGCAATCTTTTGAGGGCTTAACACCGCTACAAATTGAAAAAACCATGGAAAGCTTAAAGCACATCTTTAAAAACTTAGCTCGATAAGCATTTGCATCACCGAAATATCAATCGAAAAAGTTCAGTTGGGGACTGATTTTTTCGATTTTTATTTTGGGTGCGTGCGCACATTCAAACTCATCAACAGGAAAACCCTGTACAAAACTTTGGATGTTCGGTGATTTCCAGCTTAACCATTCCTCTAATCGCGCATGCGGAATCACAATCACTGAGCGTTTTACATTGCCCGGCTCATGAAAGTGTTTCATCATCTCATGCTGAATAGCGTCCATCGTAATCATGGTACTTGAACGTACAATCTCATCACCTTGTCTACAAATGTCATATAAGGCAGCGATGTAAAACGCTTCTCCATCTTTGCGTTTAACGCTCCAACGCTGTGGCTTATTATCGATATACATTGACTCATAAAATTCAGACACGGGTATCACGCCAAACTTACATTTTGAGATCGCATTAATAAAAGTAGGCTTTTGATACAAAGTTTCATTTCGAGCATTATAGGTTTTAAGTGCGATTGATTTGTCTGCGGCCCATTTAGGCACCATGCCAAAATTCACTTTTCGCCACTCTAACCCTTGTTCAGACTTAAAGAGTAACGGCAAATCATAATTTGGATAGACTTCCTCAGGATATTCAAAGCTGATTTCAGGCAAGTTTTGAGACTTTAATTGCGATAAGGTAATCGGTTTGAAATTAGCACACATATTTGCCATAATCCGCAAAAAATCAATCTTTATAATAAATGAAAAATCTAGACCGAAGTCGCTTTATCGTTTTAATTCTAATTTCAAGCCTATATTCAACCGCACATGCCGCAAAAGTCTCTGTACATACCGTTTCATTTCTACCTTTTAGTCTCGACGCGCTCTATCTCAACGAATATCCATTTAAACAAGACCTAATCAATGAGACTGAGATTCCGGCAGGCAAGTACCGCATTCAATATAAGCATTTTCGCAATCAGCAAATGATCAGTTCGAATCACTGGGTTACGGTCAAAAATCTTCCCAACACCCAAGAACAACAATTTTCATTGGTCATTTTGCCTGATGGTGAAGTAATCAATGTCTCTGATTTTAAAATTACATCTCCAGAGATGTTTCCTGAAACCCGTTTTGCAAAACGTGCTCAAAATAGTTATCGCTTGATGCAAAATCAGCAAAGACAAAGAGATCAGTTTGGCGTGATTCTTCCTGACGTAAATGAAGCCCATACGACGGAATTGGAAGATCAATTTGGCTGGTTTACGGTGAACGAAGATGAAGGGCGTGTCAGGACTAATTGTACAGGCACGTTTAAAATCAATCCTCAAGATGCGCTCCGCTATTTCACTACTGCAAATTCAGCTCTTCAGTTTAATTATCAACAAGGAAACAAAATACATAACGCATATTTAGCGTTTAGTGATAACAATCCGCTTATTCCAATCGAAGATCGAACAATTCATGAGGCAACAGATTACAAAAATGGCTTGAAGTTTGATGTGTATATTCACAATATCCAAAAAATGAAAACCGAGAGTATTTCTTCTAATTATTCAATCTACAATTACAAGGTTCAGGTCAAGCTATATATGACGGCCTTGCAGCGTAAACCTATGCTGTTGATGAATCACAAAATGTACTATCAGGATAATTGTTCAAGTCAGGATATTGGCGCTTTTCTGTATTACAAAACACGTTGGAGTCGTTTTTGGGACTATATACTTCCTGATATTTCATGGAAATAAACTAGAGAAGTCCTGCTCCTGCGCAACAGAACCTGTTGTGAAATCTATTGCACAAGATAAAATAGACTTCATTTTGTGTATTTTAAGCGGGGAAAGTCTGCCAATGGGTGCGGGTAAATTCCTCAAATATCCACTCACCATTAAAACGGCCAAGGCCTGAATTACGTTCACCACCAAAGGGTGCATTAGAATGATCCGCCACACTGATGCCATTGATATGCGTCATGCCTATATCGAGTTTGGCAGCAAACTCTCCGCCGCGCGCTAAGTTTGACGTACATACCGCACTCGATAAACCAAATCGGGTTGAATTTGCCAATTCTAGTGCATGCGCTTCATCTCGCGCTTTTAAAATCGGCAAGATTGGCCCAAAGCTTTCTTCTAATGCAATATCAGCATGTGCATCCACATGGGTGAAAATATGCGGTGCAACCAATTGACCTTCAATACCCCCCGCGTAGGCTAAAATTGCATCTTGCTGAATGGCATTTTGAATAATGGTTTTTAATTTATCAACCTGCGCCTTGTTGATGATAGGCCCTATGAGGGTTTCAGTAGCATTTGGATCACCGACCACAATACTTTTTACCCGCTGAATCAATTTTTCAACATAAGCATCGTGCAAGGATTCATCCACAATCACTCGATTGGTACTCATGCAGATTTGCCCTTGATGCAAAAAACGCCCCATCACGGTCAGTTCAACGGCTAAATCTAAATCTGCATCATCTAAAATCACTAAAGGCGCATTGCCGCCAAGTTCCAGCGCTAAACGCTTAATCCTTGAACTTCCTAGTGCTTTCACCCCGACCTGCTGACCCACTTCAGTTGAACCTGTAAATGAAATCATTTTAGGCACAGGATGCTCTACAAAGTAGTCGCCAATTTCACTGCCGCTGCCTGCAACGACATTTAACACGCCATGCGGCAAACCCGCCTCTTCAAATAATTTTCCAAGCAACGTTCCACCTGTCACTGGCGTGTCGCTTGCAGGCTTCAGCACCACACTATTGCCGCAGGCAATCGCAGTCACCACAGAGCGCATCGACAAATGAAATGGAAAATTCCACGGGCTAATCACCGCAATGACACCCAAGGGTTTGCGCAGTACAAAACTCTTTCGGCTCGGGTCTTTACTCTCTAGCTGAGTAGTTTGCATTTTTTCAGGAAAAAGCAACGATTCTTGGATAATGCCGAGCGCTGCATCAACTTCAATATTGGCTTTTAAACGTGTACTTCCTGATTCATCTATCAGCCATTGAATAATTTCTTCTCTGCGCTGCTGAATGGTTTGGGTTAATTTAGTGATGACTTGCTGACGTACTTCAATGGGCTTGGTCACTTCTGATTTAAAGGCAGCTTCTGCCGCACTATAAGCACTGTCTACATCGACACTGCTGGCTGCCTGCAATTCAAAAATCTCTGCTTGGCTAAAGGGATTGATATTCTTGATGTGACGCGTTGAAGTCCCTGCTCGCCACTGCCCACCAATATATTGCAAATCTAATGCGGTATAAGCTGACATCGTTTCCATCCCATTTTTATCATTCATTCCAATGTAAAGGCTTCAGCATCGAAAAGCTATGAGAAAAACAGGATGAAGCTTATTCCATAATTTATTGTACAGCGCTATAACCTAAACAGGATGATGAATCTGCCGCATCGCTTTATAGATTCGCCAATAAATATAACAGCTAATGATGACTTCAAAACTTAGATCTTTAACTGTGGTGAGTTGCTCAAGCGCAGCCTCCTCCATGTTAACGGTCAACATGGGTAACAGCCCTTCGATGACAATGCCGATGGCAATAAAGAGGACTAAACTCTGAATCGTCACCGGCAGATACAATGCAATAAAGCGCTTTAAAAAATCTCGGCCTTGCTCGCCGCCATTGGCTTTAAATATGGCATTCACCCAGCTAATCAGCAGACCAACTTGTAAAACAAACGAAGCCCAAGCTTCTGTAGGTTTGGATTCTGGGGTTAACGTCAGTGCTAAGTAGCTAAAGAAAATCAATATTGAGCTGGCAATATAGTAGTTTTTATAATGGGTTTCAGAGACTTTATTCAGTCTTATATCATCCACCAACCGATTTACATTCCATAAATACATGGAGTTTCCTTTTCATTTTTTATGTCGACATTCTAACTTTCTCAAGCAATAAAAAAAGCCTCCGAAGAGGCTTTTTTTGATTTACAGATTAGTCACCTGTATAACCTTTTAATTTTAAACGGTAAGCATGAAGAAGCGGCTCTGTATAACCAGAAGGCTGCTCGCCACCTTTGAATACTAAGTCATAAGCAGCTTTGTATGCATAACCATCAAAGCTTGTTGCCATTGGCGTGTAAAGTGGATCGTTGGCATTTTGCTCATCCACAACTTTCGCCATGCGCTTAAATACTTCTTCAACCTGCTCAGCAGTTACGATACCGTGACGTAACCAGTTCGCAACGTGTTGAGAAGAAATACGTAAAGTTGCACGGTCTTCCATCAAACCAACGTTGTTGATGTCTAGTACTTTTGAACAACCTACACCCAAATCAACCCAACGAACAACATAACCCAAGATACCTTGAAGGTTGTTTTCGAGTTCTTTGGTTTTCTCTTCTTCAGACCAGTTTGTATCTGTCGCTAAAGGCGGCGTTAACAAGTCATCTAAAGATAGCGGCTGAGTATTCAACAACTCTTTTTGACGCTCAGAAACATTGCACTGATGGTAATGGATCGCGTGAATTACAGCGCCAGATGGAGACGGAACCCATGCACAGCTTGCGCCAGCTTCTGGATGCTCAATCTTAGTTTTGTACATATCAAGCAACATATCTGGTTTTGGCCACATGCCTTTACCGATTTGCGCTTTACCACGTAAGCCGGCTTGAAGACCGATCATCACGTTACGGTTTTCATATGCAGGGAACCAGATTTGAGACTTCACTTCGCCTTTACGAACGAATGGACCTGCTTCCATGAAAGTATGGATTTCATCACCCGTACGGTCCATGAAACCTGTATTAATAAAGATCGTACGATCTTTCGCTTGCGCGATACAGTTTTTCAAGTTCACAGAAGTACGACGTTCTTCGTCCATGATACCGATTTTCAAAGTCTTCGCAGGTAGACCAAGCGCTTGTTCAGCACGCTCAAATAATTCAACTGCAAATGCAACTTCTTCTGGACCATGCATTTTTGGTTTAACGATGTACATAGAACCTTTACGAGAGTTCTTGTTTTCGTTTTCGCCTTTAATGTCTGCAAACGTCAATAACGGTGTGATCAATGCATCCATGATGCCTTCGTAGATTTCAGCACCATCTACAAGGATCGCAGGGTTTGTCATCAAATGACCTACGTTACGAAGCAACATCAATGAACGACCGTGAAGCGTAGTTTCACCACCGATCAAGTTTTTGTGCGTACGGTCTTTGTTCAATGTACGAGTAACGGTCTTACCATTTTTCTCGATTGACTCAGAAAGTGTACCTTTCATTAAGCCTAACCAATTACGGTAGCCTTCAACTTTCTCTTCAGCATCAACTGCTGCAATTGAGTCTTCTAAGTCTTGAATTGTGGTTACTGCAGCTTCAAGAACTAAGTCTTTAACGCCCGCAGCATCAGTTGAACCAATTGGGCTCGTCGCATCAATTTCAATGATTACATGCAAACCATTGTTTAAAAGTACGATTTCAGTTGGCGCAGCTTCGTCACCATTAAAACCAACAAACTGAGCTTCTTTCGCTAAAGTTGCAGTTGAGCCATCTTTTAGGCTTACAACTAACTTTTTGCCTTCTACTGCATATTTAGTTGCATCTGCATGCGAACCATTAGCTAGCGGGAAAGTTTCATTTAAGAAGTTTTTAGCAAATTCGATAACTTTTGCGCCACGAGCTGGGTTATAGCCCTTACCTTTTTCCGCGCCGCCTTCTTCAGAGATCACGTCAAAACCGTAAAGAGCATCGTAGAGTGAACCCCAACGTGCGTTCGCAGCGTTTAAGCAGTAACGTGCATTACGCACAGGTACTACCAATTGCGCACCAGCCAATAATGCGATTTCTTCGTCTACATTTTCTGTGCTGATTTGGAAATCTTCTACTTCTGGTAATAAGTAGCCAATTTCAGTAAGGAAAGCTTTGTAAGCTTCGAGTTCAAATTTGTTGTTGCGGTGCCATTCATCAATTTTAGCTTGAATGTCGTCACGCTTAGCCAATAGTGCTTTGTTCTTTGGGCTAAGATCGACAACGACTTGTTCAAAGTTTTTCCAGTAAGTTTCACTGTCTAAACCTGAACCCGGTAGTGCTTCATTTTCGATGAAATCGTAAAGTTCTTTAGCAATCGCTAACTTGCCTTTTTGAATACGTGCAGTCATTGTCTTTCCTGATATTGCTATTTTTTATAACAAGAGATTCTAGTATACCCATTTATACTTTGCTGAATAGTACTATCACATTCCTAAATAATGATCATTTTCTATGTAATGAAATACCCTCATCATTCAACATAATAAAGATCAGAAATACGACGTCATCATCAGCCTGAATACCTTTTTACAGTGTATAAAGTTTTTGAAATGTCGAAATTAGACTTAAGTGCAGAATTTTGTTCTAAAACTGAACAAATAGACCCAAGCGTCAAACAAACTCACTCGATTAAGCCATGAAATGCTGCCAATGTCGATGCTACAACTTCAACCAATCAGTTTAAATTTAACGCTTTTATCGATGAATTATTAAACAGCCATACTTCTTATTTAATGATGCTTTTATCATGAGACTTTGCTTTAACTTCTATTGTTCGTTCCACAGCTTTTCTTAATTTATACATGTTTTCTAAAACTAAAAATCAAAAAAAAAGAACGCCATCAAGACGTTCTTTTTTCATTCCAACAGAAACGCTTAATTTTCTGCCGTAGATTCTGGTGCATTGATTTGACGGTGAGAGGTATGTAGATAATCATCAGATTGCATTTCCAATAAGCGCGAACGTGTACGCTCAATTTCAAATGCCAATTTTTCACCTTGATATAATTCAATAATCGTATCTTCTGAAGTAAGCAACAACTTCACACCACGGTCATAAAACTCATCAACTAGATAGATAAAACGACGAGTCCCTTCAGACAAATAATCCGTCATGTGCGGCACATTACTCACTAAGACCGTATTATAAATATTGGCAATTTCAATAAAGTCCGCTGGACTACGTGGTTTTAGGCAAAGCTCAGAATATTCACACCACAGCACATCTTCCGTATGACCAATGGTTTCTACAATACGCTGATTAATAATAATTGGCTCTTGTGAAACCGTTTGGGTTTGCGTTAATGCTGTAAAACGCTGTGCCATCCACAACTTATGTTCATGTGTTAAAGGCGACTTAAACAACTGCGCTTGTTTCAATACACGTAAACGATAGTCTACGCCTGAGTCTACATTTAAAATCACACAGTTCTTTTTTACCATTTCGATGGTTGGGATAAAACGGTCACGGTGGATCCCGTTTTTATATAAACCATCTGGTGCGATGTTAGATGTTGCAACAAGGGTGATCCCACGCGTAAATAATTTTTGGAATAGATCACTCAAAATCATTGCATCCGTGACATTGGATACAAAGAATTCATCAAAGCAGATCACGACTGCTTCTTTATAAATTTGGTCGGCAACAAGGTCTAGTGGATTACGCTGACCTGAAAGCTTATTTAATTCACGGTGCACGTACTGCATAAAGTGATGGAAATGCATACGTGTTTTGCGTCGAAATGGCACAGAATCATAAAACTGATCCATCAGCCACGTTTTACCACGTCCTACACCGCCCCACATATACACCCCTTTCGGTGCAGTTTGACGACGGAAACGACGAAACGCTTTTTTAGAAGCCTTAAAACGTTGGATTAATTCTTGCCAAACTCGATCCAACTCATGCACCGCTTGCGCCTGTTCCTGATCTGGTAAAAACTGACCAGATGCTAAGGCTTGAGCATAACGCTCAGCCGGTGAAATCGGAGTAAATGCGGTGTTGTGTGGTGACTGAAAATCTGACATATCATTAAATACTTTTTTGGGCTAAATGAATTATAACGAAGAATAAACTCGAAGATATAACACTTTGGCAGTAAAGCGCATTGGCTATTTATTATATTGTCTCGGACTATGCCCAAACCAACGTTTAAACGCATGATTAAACGCCGCAGGTTCTGAATAGCCGAGCAATTCTGCAATCATTTCAATTGAATATTCATTATATTCAATCATACGGAGTGCTTTATCTTTAATAATATCTTCACGAATTTGCTTATAACTGGTATTTAACTGTTGCAGTTGATGACGCAAAGTTCTTTCAGGCAAGTTCAACGCTTGAGCAGTTGCTGCCATACTTGGCATCGCACCACTTTGTAATTCCAAATAATCTTGGACACGCTGAACCAATGATGGCGCATCTTCATCGGCGCTTAAACGCTCTAACTCTGCGATACATTTCGACTCATATAATCGAAAAGTAATAATATCAGCGGATGGAATTCGAATATCTAAAACATCCTCATCAAACCAAAATGCCGCAAATGGCGCGAAAAAGCGAACTTGTGAGCCATAATAATCTGTAAACATTTTTAATTTTTCAGGATCTTTGGGTTCAGCAAACGGCAAATCAATTTGAACTTGCGGTGTAGATAGCCCCATCATTTTGTACAGATCACGGATGAATTTATACGTTCCTGAAATCTCTGACTGTGCCAATAATGCACCCAGTGGCGCATACACATCTTGCGGTTGATAGCATAAAGCCACTTTATGCTGACTGATTTGCAAACTTAAACGCCCAGTTAGATGCGTCAACTGTTGAAAGCGAATCCCCTGATTTAAAGCTTGGCGTAAAGTATCACTGGTGACCAATAACATCAGCAAAGGGCCATAACCCGCCAACGTATAATGCTGACCAATAAATAAACCTTGCTCAGGTTCTACATCTTTACCAATGACTTTCAGTACATCCCACTCCAAACTTGGATGGATCACTGAAGTTGGATCGAGTGCATCGACACGCAGCCCAATAGTTTGCAAACGTTGATCGACATCTACGCCTGCTTTTCGCATTCCTTGTACTAAATACATCAGGCTTAGAATAGATCGTTTCATAAATCGTAAAATGACATTAAATTTCTTCTTTTTTACTACAAATTTGCAATTATGAACATTGCCGTTTCGATCAATTTTTCTGTCACCTCAATCATATTGTTCTGGTTATGAACTCAAGTATTCTTAGCTTGGAATTAAAAAAATGATGCAGGAAGCGCAAACAAAAACAGTGCAAACCCCAAACGCCAATTCTGAAATACATACACAAATCGCCATCATCGGCGGTGGTTTTGGTGGTATTGCTATGGCGATACGACTTTTACAACAAGGTAATCAAGATTTTCTGATCCTCGAAAAAGCCAATGATTTTGGTGGAACCTGGCGTGAAAACCGCTACCCTGGCGCTGCGTGTGATGTGCAATCACATATGTATTCGCTTTCTTTTGCACCCAAAACAGATTGGTCAAAACGTTATGCTGAAGCGCCGGAAATATTTGACTATATCCAACAGGTCACCCGTGAATATAATTTAAAACAATTCTGTCGCTTTAACAGTGAAGTGCTTTCAAGCCAATACAATGAATCAACCTGTGACTGGCATTTAGAACTTAAAGATGGCGTTAAAATTATCGCTCAATACGTGATTTTTGCATCTGGCCCGCTACATGTCCCGCAAATTCCACACATTCCGGGCATTGAAAAATTTAAGGGTAAAGTGTTTCATTCTTCGCAATGGGATCATCAATATCCATTAGAAGGTAAAAAAGTCGCATCGATTGGTACAGGCGGCAGTGCCATCCAATACATTCCAGAAATCGCACCACAAACACAGCAACTGTATGTTTTTCAGCGTACCGCGGCTTGGGTCATTCCACGAGATGAACGTAGTTATCATGGTTTAGAAAAATCATTATTTAAAAAATATGATTGGTTTCGAAAAATTCACCGCGCTCGCCTGTATTGGACCAACGAATCACGTGTCGTACCAATTGTTAAACCAACCACCATGAAATATGCGCAAAAACTGGCAGAACTGTATATTAAATACCAAGTCAAAGATGCTGAACTTGCCAAGAAACTAACGCCAAACTACATCATGGGTTGTAAACGCATTTTAATTTCTAATAAATACTTTCCAACCTTTAATCGACCTAATGTGGAATTGGTCAGTGATGCAATACAAGAAATCACTGAAAATGCCATTATTACCAAAGATGGAAAATCCCGTGAAATCGATTGTCTGATCTATGGCACAGGCTTTATTACCGATCCAAGAATTTATTTAAAATCATTTAAATGTATTGGTGAAAATGCTCAAGAACTCAAACAAGTTTGGCAAGCTGGCGCAGAAAGTTTTTATGGCATTTGCACCAAAGGCTTTCCAAATCTATTCCAATTATTAGGCCCCAATACCGTACTTGCGCATAATTCAGTGGTATTTATGATTGAGGCACAAGTCGATTACATCTTACAAATGATGCAATTGGTTTCAAAATCTAATGTTCAAGCCATCGCTGTCAAAGATCAGGTGCAAGACCAATTTAACACTCATGTACAAGACATGCTTGATGGCACGGTATGGCAATCAGGCTGCGTAAGCTGGTATCAACAAAATGGCGGTAAAAATTTTGCACTGTGGCCAACTTATACATGGAAATATTGGCTGGCTACTCGAAAAATAAATCCAGCCGATTTTCGACTCCTCAGTAAAACAAAATCTAGTCATGCAGCTTAAGCAATAACAGGTCATAATAGGCAGGTATTCATTATCTGCCTATTTTTGTATGCAATCTTTCTGGCTGATTTTCCAGCTCTTGGCCTGTTTAGGGCTTGGTTTTATTCTTGCACGTCGCCTACCCACTTGGCTTGAAAAAATCGCCTTTAAACTGCTGCCGTATTTTACTTATATTTTGTTATTTGCGATTGCGATCGAATTTTCTGAAACATTACACACTATTCCAGCACCTCTGCAAATCCTTTCTTCATCAGTACTTATTGCACTATTGACCTCAGTGGGTGCTTTTATTTGCTGCTATATTTTATTTAAGCTTTTAGGCTATAAACCCAGTCATGGCAAAGTGTCCATGCAGTTAGTGACAAGCTCACTCATCAATATTAGCTATGCTTTTATTGCATTAGGTTTAGGTTATGCTTTTGCCGAAATTGCAGCACATTTTAGTCTTCAGCCACATATTAGTACTTGGGATCTACTTTTAGTCTTCATGTTTCTGATTGGGCTTGATCTCGCCTACTCACCGCTCGATCGTTCTTGGTTAAATTGGAAAATTCTACTTGTTCCACTCGGCTGTATCGTCGGTTCACTTTTGGGCGCTTTTGCTGCTGCCTATCTATTGCCACAAATCAGTTTGAAAGATTTGATTATGTTGTCACAAGGCTACGGTTTCTATTCGATGACAGGCATCGTCGTGACTGAATTAAAGAATGCGCATCTAGGCAGTATCGCGCTGATGAATGATTTATTCAGAGAAATTTTTGCGATTGTATTTATGTATATTATTGGCTGGCGCTACCCACGCTCTGCAATTTCATCTGCGGGTGCAACAGCTATGGATGTCACCCTACCCATGGTCAAACAAGCCTGTGGTAATGATTTTATTCCACATGCTATGGTCAGCGGCTTTATCCTTTCTGTACTTGCACCAATATTGGTGAGTATATTGGCGGCTATCTAACCCCTCACCTAAATCCTCTCCCAAAGGCAGAGGACTTTCTCTCTCCCTTTGGGAGAGAGTTAGAGAGAGAAGGTAAATATTAAAGTGTCGCTAAAATATCTTTTAAAGTCTGACGCATATTGTCCGATTTGGTAATCGGACGACCAATCACCAAATGTGTAGAACCATCGAGCATGGCTTGTTTAGGTGTCACAATTCGTTTTTGATCATCAGCAGCAGAACCCGCAGGACGGATACCCGGTGTCACTAAAGCAAACTCAGCACCCAAAGTCTCACGCAGCATTTTTGCTTCTTGTGCCGAACACACTACACCATCTAAACCACTTTCTTTCGTTAAAGTCGCAAGACGTTTCACATGTTCAAAGGGTTCAACATCTAAACCTAAATCAGCAAGATCTTCACGACCCATCGAGGTCAAAACAGTAACAGCAATCAGCTGAGTATTGTAATTGCCTGCTTTTAGGCGCTCTACACAGGTTTCCATCATTTTACGACCACCTGATGCATGAACATTCACCATCCACACACCCATATCCGCAGCTGCACAAACTGCTTGCGCTGTAGTGTTTGGAATATCGTGGAATTTTAGATCTAGAAATACTTCAAAACCTTTATCATGCAATGCCTTAACGACACTTGGACCCTCATGGGTAAATAACTCTTTACCAACCTTAACTCGACATAATGCAGGATCTAACTGCTCTGCAATTGTAAGTGCGTCATATTGGCTTTTAGCATCTAGTGCAACGATGATACTCAAGAGACTTACCCTTCATTTTGACAAAATTAGTGCATTATAAATGGATTCAACTTGATCAGAAAGCTATAAAACTCATGTTATTTGAAATGATTAATTTTAATTGACCTATCTCATTATTTTATTTGAGATAAGCGTTTTATTTTTTCAGCCCATAAAAAAACACCCCGATGATCCACCGGAGTGTTAAATATAAAATTTAAATCTACTCATAAAAGTAGTTAATTTACTTCTAAAACCCAATTATAACGGGTTAGAAGGACGCTCATTCGCATCAATATCTAAAACTGTCTTTTCATGACGCGTATGTGCAGCCGCTTCAGCAGCAGCCAGTTGAGCAGTTTGAATTTGCTCTTTGCGTAGGCGGTCAATATCTTTACGTAGACGTTTAATTTCCCAGTTATTTTGAAATACTCGAAATACTTGCACTGCCAATAAAAGACCTAACACCAAACCTAAAGACAAGGTTAATAGCAATAAAAGCCCTAAACGCATTGCAGGCACTTGTGTAAATAACAAATCGACTGAAAGTTCAGTTCCGTTTTGCAGAACCAAAGCCAATGAGTATCCAAATAGAACCAGTAAAATTACGACCAATACGTAACGCATAAACACCCCTAACAATGTTTTGAATTAGTTTGCAGATTCGTTTACCGCATCACGTAAAGCTTTACCAGGTTTAAAGTGCGGTACAGCTTTTGCTGCAACTTCTACTGATTTACCTGTTTTTGGGTTACGACCCACACGTGGTTCACGGTGATGTAATGCAAAACTACCAAAACCACGGATTTCAATTCGGTTGTCTGTAGATAACGCTTCGATCATTTGATCGATCATTATCTTAACGGCCTCTTCCACTAAGGGTTCAGCTAAGTGTGGGTTTTTAAGAGAAATACGCTCTATTAAGTCAGACTTATTAAGTGCTTCAGTAGTCATCTGCGACCTCTTTAATTATCAAGCTACCTAGGATCAGTTTCCTGATAATAACCTGTTTAAATACAAAACGGTAGCGTAATAATCACTTACTACGCTACCGTTACAGTAATTGTGTAAAAAATATTAATTAATTTACATTAATAATACAATTCAAACACTTACTTAGTGGTTCATTTGAGCTTTGATCAAATCACCAATAGTCTTAGGACCATTGTCTGAAGATGCTGTAGCTGTCTTGTTCAAGTTAGCTACCGCTTCTTTTTCTTCAGCTTCGTCTTTCGCTTTGATAGACAAGTTGATAGAACGTGATTTACGGTCTACGTTGATGATTTTAGCTTCAACTTCTTGACCAACTTCAAGGAACTTAGTTGCATCTTCAACGCGGTCGCGGTTGATTTCAGATGCTTTAAGAGTCGCTTCAACTTCGTCAGCTAACTTAACAGTAGCGCCTTTAGCGTCAACTGCAGTTACAGTACCTTTAACAAGCGCACCGCGTTCGTTAGCAGCTAAGAAATCGTTGAACGGATCGCTGTTCATTTGTTTGATGCCAAGGCTGATACGGTTGCCTTCAGCGTCTACTGAAAGGATAACCGCTTCAACTGTGTCACCTTTCTTGTAACGACGGATAGCTTCTTCGCCTTGTTCGTTCCAAGAAATGTCAGACAAGTGAACTAGACCATCGATACCGCCTGGTAAACCGATGAAGATACCGAAGTCAGTGATTGACTTGATCGTACCTGAAACTTTTTCACCTTTGTCGTGTTCTTTAGCAAACTCTTCCCATGGGTTAGCACGAGTTTGTTTGATACCAAGAGAAATACGACGACGCTCTTCATCAACTTCAAGAACCATAACGTCAACTTCGTCACCGATCTGAACAACTTTAGATGGGTGGATGTTTTTGTTAGTGTGGTCCATTTCTGAAACGTGTACTAAGCCTTCAACGCCTTCAGCGATTTCAGCGAAGCAACCGTAGTCAGTTAAGTTAGTTACACGAGCTTTAACGATAGAACCTTTAGGGTAACGGTTCATGATCGCTAACCATGGATCTTCGCCTAATTGTTTAAGGCCTAAAGATACGCGGTTACGTTCGCGGTCGAATTTAAGTACTTTAACAGTAACTTCTTGACCAACTTCAACAACTTCTGAAGGGTGCTTGATACGTTTCCAAGCCATGTCAGTGATGTGAAGAAGACCATCAATACCGCCAAGGTCAACGAACGCGCCGTAGTCAGTAAGATTTTTGATAGTACCAGTAACTGTTTGACCTTCTTCAAGCTGAGCAAGAAGAGCTTCACGGTCAGCTGAAGATTCAGCTTCCATAACAGCACGACGAGATACAACAACGTTGTTACGTTTAGCATCAAGTTTGATTACTTTAAATTCTAACTCTTTACCTTCTAAGTGAGTAGTATCACGAATAGGACGAGTATCAACTAAAGAACCTGGAAGGAACGCACGAACTGGACCGATGTCAACAGTGAAACCGCCTTTAACCTTACCAGAGATAACACCAGTAACGATTTCGCCGTCTTCAAAGATTTTTTCAAGTTTAGTCCAAGTTTCAGCACGTTTCGCTTTTTCACGTGATAAAACTGTTTGACCCATACCGTTGTCAAGAGCTTCAACAACTACGTCAACAGTGTCGCCAACTTGAACTTCAAGTTCACGTTGTTCATTTAAGAATTCAGCGCGGTCAACAATACCTTCTGATTTAAGGCCAGTGTCAACTGTTACCCAGTCAGAGTCGATATTTACTACAACGCCTTGGATGACAGCACCCTTTTCAACGTTGAGGTTTAATTCGCTTTCTTCAAAGAGGGCTGCAAAAGATTCGGTCATGATATACCTAGTAAAGTCAGCGGTCTTGGATCAGACAAGGCCGGTTTAATTAAGCGTCTACATAGTCCGTATAAGACTGATCAAGCTATGCTTCTGCTGAAAATTCTTTAGTTTGCTAATTGCTGATCGATGTAATTCGTCATCAGCGTAAATACCTCATCAATACTCAAAGTTGAACTATCAATGAAATAAGCATCTGGCGCAGGCTTGAGTGGAGCGACTGTGCGTTCCATATCTCGCTTATCACGCGCTTCGATATTAGCTAAAATGTCGTTTATTTTAACATCCACGCCCATAGCCTGCAACTGATTTACACGGCGCTCCGCACGGGACTGAGCAGAAGCCGTTAAATAAATCTTGGCTTGGGCATTTGGAAAAATCGTTGTTGCCATATCACGGCCATCTGCAACCAAACCAGGTGCTTGGGCAAAGGCATGCTGACGTTCTAAAAGCGCAGTTCTAAGTACAGGAATTGCAGCAACTTTTGAGGCATACTCTCCGACTCTCTCTGTACGGATAACTTTTGAGACATCTTCACCGTCTAAAAGCACTGAAACACCTGTTTCATTTGTCACAAATTGTATGTCTAAATTTGTTGCAATTTTTACGCACTCATCGAGCTTTGAGTCTAATGCATCAATTAAGTCTTGCTTATGCAATGACAATCCCAACAGACGATATAACGCACCTGAATCGAGTAAGTGGAACTGATAATGTGCCGCAATTTTTGCTGCCAATGTTCCTTTACCTGAGCCACTTGGGCCATCAATTGTAATGATTTGAACTGTCATTGCTCTTCCACTTTTGTTTATACGGTTTTTGCAAGTTTTGAAAAACCAATTTTAATCGCTGACTTCAGTTGCGCAAGGATTAATTGACTAACGAATGGCGCACGCGCCTGTAATTCAATCGTATAAGTGACTAAAGTACGCGCAGCATCGATCGCTTCGAATTGAATCACACCCAAATGATGTTTCACCAATGGGTTTTTAATAATTTTATATTCAATGCGTTGGTTTGGCTCAAGTAAGGTAATTTGCTCTTGTAACGGCTTCACTGGCCCAAAGCCCATTCGGCGCACTGAACCCACACCATCAGGACGCTCAGGATCTGCTGAATCTTTGACACGCACCACTTGAATCGGTGCAAAAGCCACGTTATAGGTCGAATGTTTTGAAAGTAAGTCAAAAACCTGCTCGACTGGTGCATTAAATTCTTTTTTTACTTGAATGGATTTCATGGTGTACCCTATTTTATTTGACAATATTAATTGTCAGTAGAGTTTACTTGATTTTTTAAATTAAGTTCAGTCAAAGTGGCTTTTTCCTGTAACTTCATCAGTCGTTTTTGTTCACGACGCATTTTAAAAAAATCACTTAATTGTTGGGAGCATTGCTCTTGTAGGCAACCATGCTCAAACTCAAAGATATGGTTATAGTAGCCTGAATTTAATAATTGACGCGAACTGACCAAAGAACCTGCTTTAGGCTCAGTCGTCGCAAATACCACACGTTTAATTCTCGAATGTACCAAAGCACCCACACACATTGTGCATGGCTCCAATGTTACATATAAGGTTGCATCATCGGGTAAACGGTAATTATCGATATTTAAACAAGCTTGACGCAAAGCTTGTACTTCCGCATGTGCGGTGGGATCTTTCAGAGAAATCGGCGCATTAAACCCTGCACCTATGACTTGATTTTGACTCACAATGACTGCGCCTACAGGAATTTCTTGCAATTCGGCAGCTTGTGCAGCCTGCTCGAAAGCAAGCTGCATCCAATGTTCATCACTATATAAGTTTGGTTCAGACATCAATTAATAAATTACACCATACTGTCTTAACAGTGCATTCCAACTGTCAATATTGGTTACAGGAGGCTCATCAGCCAGAATTCCTTTGAGGGAAAGATCTGTACCTTTTTTCCATTCTGGAGACAGGTCTTTATCGACTAGACGGGCGCGCACACCTTCAACAAAGTCCGCGTGACGAATTTTCCAATCCGAAATTTGGGTTTCTAGCTCAAACACTTCATTCCAAGAATGCACTTGCTTGCCCCACTGCCACAACAACCATGTTAATGCGGCGGTTGCAGGTGAACCTTTTTGTAGATTTTCACTGGCTTGGCGTAACCAATCACTGCGCGCATCACTTAAACCAATAATTGATTCATAGTCATGTTCAAAATTATGCCCACGGCACACACTTTGAATCACATCTAACGAGTTTTGTAATGGCCCCGGCCCCACAGGACGATGCATACTATTTAAAGTGTCATCAATGGCACGAAAATCGCCCGCTGGATAATGATCCCAATCAATATTAATGACAGTTTCAAGTACATTATCACGCTGAGCATCACAAATATGCGTTGCCCAGCCGATACCATAAGCACCTGCTGCGGTCATAATCGAGCCGGTTAACCCAGTAAACAAACCAATGGCGCCACGGTCAGCAAGGAAACGCGTCGCACCTACATCTGGATACAAACCAATATTAATCTCAGGCATTGCTAAACGTGAATAAGGTGTTACCAAGCGGAAAGGTGCAGCCATAAACAGACCTAAACCACCACCCATGACATAACCTTCGCCCCAAACCAAAATCGGCTTTGCATAGTTATGCAGCAGCAAATCTAGAGCATATTCTTGTTCAAAGAATTTATTCGCCGTTTCAACTTCATCATTGACCACCAATTGTC
The DNA here is from genome assembly GCF_013417145.1 of Acinetobacter sp. YH16044. NCBI lineage: Bacteria > Pseudomonadati > Pseudomonadota > Gammaproteobacteria > Moraxellales > Moraxellaceae > Acinetobacter > Acinetobacter sp. YH16044. Next base: position 44,135 of record NZ_VPEK01000018.1, on the reverse strand, counting down.
GCAATTTGCGTACGTCGCCACCTGCACAAAATGCTTTTGGCGTAGTGGAATCTAACCAAATCGCTTTTACTGCATCATCGTGTTGAAAGTCCTGAAAGACTTCAAGCAACGCTGTACAGATAGATTCATCTAATGCATGAAGCGATTTTGGGCGATTCAGGCGAACAATGCGCCAGCCATTTTTCGCTTCTTCAACAATCAGATCTGGGTGATAATTTTTTGAAACGGGAGAATAAGTCATGCGTCCAGCTGCCAGTCTATTGGCTCAATGCCATTTTGTTTAAGATAATTATTACTTTTTGAGAACACCTTACAACCAAAAAAACCACCGCGGTTTGCAGCCAAAGGTGATGGATGCGCGGCTTTTAGCACCAAGTGCTTATTTTGGTCAATGCGTTGTCCCTTACGCTGTGCATATGCCCCCCATAAAATAAAGACAATATGCTCACGTTGTTCATTTAAAACATCAATCACATGGTCTGTAAAATCTTCCCAGCCACGTTTTTGATGTGAAGTTGGTTGCCCAGCCTCAACAGTCAGTACCGCATTTAAAAGCAAAACACCTTGTTCTGCCCAGCGTGTTAAGTCCCCATGTTTTGACACAGGTACCCCAAGGTCGGTATTTAACTCATGGAAAATATTACGTAAAGAAGGTGGTAATGCAACCCCCTTTTGTACCGAAAAACTCAAGCCATGTGCCTGATTTGGCCCATGATACGGGTCTTGGCCTAAAATCACCACCTTTACATTTGCCATAGGCGTCGTGTTTAAGGCATTAAAAATTAGCGGATTTGGTGGATAAATCACTTTATCCTGTTTGATTTGTTGTAGCAGAAAGTCTTTTAACTCATCCATGCGGGGGCTAAGCAAAAACTCACTTAGGGCATATTTCCAGCTAGGCTCAAGCTGCACTTTAGCGAGTTTTGCTTGTTGCTCTTCTGTTAAAGACATCACTGTTAACCAATCCTAATAAAACCAAATATTTACTTAAATTCTAATTTGTAAATCAACTGCAGGGTTTAAAAATTTTTGACCCTGTTTTAATTTTTCATACATCTGAGTATCGTTCCATTCCGACTGAACCTGTTCGGAGAAGACGATTTGATCTAACTGCAACAACCCCATTTGTGCGTTGTTGATATCTTCTAAGAAGCTTTGCGCATAGCCTGTGTCTGTCTCATGCACAATCACAGAATACACCTCAACATCACCCTCACCATTTTGAGTTTCTGTTGATTTTAGAACTTGTTGTGCTAAGTAAAAGAAGATTCGTGAAAATTGTTCCGCTGAGGGCGATACGGGTAGTTCGACCCAACGTGCACTGAACTGTTTGCAGGCACGAATGTACTCAGCATCATCGTGTTGCCAAAAACAAATCGCGTGATCAAAACTGTCAAATAAGTCTTTAATTACCCCTTTGAGCAAACCGAAATCGTAAACCATTTGTCCATGGTCAAGTTTCGACGCTTTAAGTAATAGTTCGACTTTATAACTGTGTCCATGAATGGAACGTTTGCAGCGGTCTGACGTGCAATTACGCACGATATGCGCATTTTCAAACTTAAATAACTTACGAATTAACATATGTCGTAATGCAATCAAATAATCTATGGGTTCTCAGAGATTATAATGCAAAAGTCTAACAAGAGGCATTAATTTTGCTGTTCAGCACAATTGGGAAAAGGCATCATGAAAATTTAGCGATATTTAAGACCTAAAATGGTGCCATACTGCGAAAAGCCACATATACATCTTTATCTTTTCGCACTAACTCACTGGTAAATTGACGCTTTCTTTCATTTAAAATAATTTCAATTTGCGCTTTAAAATAGTTCGACTGCACACCCAATTGTGAGTTTAAAACTTCTCGATTTTCTGTGCTCACCTGTGCAAATGGCTCCATTGCCCATAAATCATTGATATTTTCAAAATGTTCAAATTTGGCAGCTTTTTGTTGCAAAGCTTGTTCGACTGCATTGACATCTAAACGATCATCCATGGTTGCCAACAAAAATGCAGGAGCGGTATTAATGTTTACCGTTGTTTCATGCGAGGGCAAGCTACTCACATAGGGCGCAATCAGTTTATATTGAGCACCTTCAAAACCACGGACTGATTTCAGTTCTTCCACACTATGAAATTTTGCATTTGGCGGTAGTGCCGCATTATTTAAACCACGATAGTACGCCAGCTCTGCTCCCATCGGGCCAGAGGTCTCATCATCTTCATCTTGCCAATCAATCACGGCTTGACTTAATTCTGCGGGTAAACCAACACGCTGCAATATTTTTTCAAACCATAATTTTGCTTTGTCATTTACTACACCCTCTTCTGAAACCAAACTATTGAGGTTAAATTTTCCAGATTCGTCTTGCAGCACACCTGCAACAGTTCCACCTTCCACTGGAAAGGCGGGCATAGGCTGAGCCCAATTTTCTTGGAGGTGATCCACCTGCCCTGCATTTTCGGCATCATTTACTAAAAGTTCAGCAAAAAATGCTTCGGCACTTTTCGCATATAACAACGACTGATTTTGGCGCATCACATAAGCGGTATTTTCAGAAGTATGGGCTTGTTGTTTTGCGATACCTGCTGCAACTATGGTTGCCAAAGCTACCATCATCAGGATAGTTAACAAAGCGATACCACGTTGCTGTTTCATACGCAACTCCGAACTTCAAATGACTCTACTACCTGACCGCTAACCATTCTTATTTTTATCCAATAAAAAATCAGTATTTAACAAACTGAATAACCATTCGTAGTTTGTCCCATCCACTGTGAGCTGCATCCTGATACCCCGCGGTAACAGTTGAATGGTTTTTTCATTATTCAAATCAGCGGCAGCATCTGGCCAATTCTCTAACTCATTTGGATTGAGTACCGTGATTTTATATTGTTCAACATTATCCAGTAAAACACTCGAATCTGGCTGATCATGCCCCGTTTGGTTGAGATTTTTAAATTTTAGCCGATACAATTTTTTTTCATCAGCTTTGTATTGATATTCCACTCGCTCGTCAGGTGCAATGCCCTGATTTAATGGATCAGTGACACCTGTCTTACTGAAATTAAATCGGCCATTTTGCAATACTAACGCTGGTTGAATATCTCCATTAATATTGGCAGTTAAGGGCACAGCTTGTACTGTGTCTCTGAGAATTTGCTGATGGGCATCTTGCAACTGACTAAGCCTTGCCTCATGGGTTGCGTTTCGTTCCTTCACTTTCGAGACATAATCAAAGACCTTCCAGCCCAAAGCAGACAGCACTGCAAAAATGGCAATCGCAACCAAAAGCTCAACTAAGGTAAATCCTGCTTGATTCTTCATTCCTTGCTGCACAAGCACAGGCATATCTTGAGATGTACGTTTTTTTCTAGTTATTATTTTCATCCAACGGAGCCTTATAGTTAAAGAACACCAAACTGCTAATCCCTGCTTCTACATCCCCAGTTTCAGCATTCATCAAACTCACTTGGATATCGATACGTTGTACATTTGGACTAATGGTGGCTTGGGCTTTTTTGTCAATTTGCCATTGTTCGCCTTGTTCAGTGACTTGTTTAGATGCAGTACCTGTCATCCATTCACGATTGATTTCCATCTTAGCGATTTCATTCAGCGCGACAAATTGTGCTTTATTTCTTAAAATTGCGTGTGCTGTCGACTGTGTATATTGCATCGCAACATTAGACAAAGCCATTGTCGCAGTCGCAAAAATCGCCAATGCCACCATGACTTCAAGTAGCGTAAACCCTTTAGCCCGCATTGACTTTCCCTAAATGATCAATTTCGATTTCATTACCAATGGGACGTTCTTCAAAATAAAACTGTATACGCACAGGCTTTACCTCACCATTGCCCAACCAAATCAACTTAGGTGCATTGGTATTTAACAAATCATCATTATTGGCATTTTCATACTGCTGATCTAAAGGCTGAATCGTAAAAGAGACATTTTCAGGTAATACTCGGGTTTCAAAATCTTTATAGTTTTGCCATTTATTGTTCTGATTTAAAATACTATTTTCTACACGTTTTTGTTCTGTTAAATATTCTTGTACTGCATAACTCTGCGTATTGACATCAGTTCCAGCGTTTTGCTGCAAGGCCAATATCAAAGCTTGATCATTTGCATCGCGTAAAATTCGCTTCAGATCCATCACAAACACTTCGCGTGCTTGCATGGCTTTGCGTTGATCTGTCCCACCGATATTCAAAAGCACCAATGAGGCCATGATGCCCATAATCACAATCACCATCATCAATTCTACGAGGGTGAAGCCACGAACCGATGATGGTGATGCTATTTTCATAAGCAGCCTTTAAGCGAATTGAGCAACCGCATGCACTTGTTTTGGTAATGCTAAGGCTTGATCAATATAAGCAACCCTTAATGTGTCTCTTGAACCCAAATAACGCTGATAAAAACTTGAATTCAAAATTGCTGCAGCGCCATGTGTAAGTGACCAAATCGAAGCAAGATAATCACGTACTGGCATGCTACTTTGAATCGACTCCAAATAACGCTCAGTCATACGGATGATCAATCTTAGACGCTGTTTGCGTACCTGATATAGTTCACTAAACAAGTGCTGAATACCCACACCCGTTGTCGATAAACGCTCTTCAATTTGGTGAAACAACACAGTACGTTCTGGGTGATGTAAGTGATGCAACATAAAGAAAGCAAGGTGTTCAGGAAAAGCTTTATCGGTGTCTTTAATCATTTCCAATAACATGCGTTCATTACGAATAATGAGCAACATATATAGTTCATCTTTACTTTGAAAATGTTTATATAACGTCCCTTTTGCCAAGTCGAGTTCTGCCGCTAGCGCATCTAGTGTCATCCCTGCTTCGCCATTTTCCAATAGCAGCTGCTCTGCCACTTGGAAAATTAATGCCTCTCTTGCTCTAAACTGAGCTTGACGATCCATCTTCACCCTATACTCTCTTACTCTTATATCAATTCAAATTATTTACTTAAGATTGAGGAGATTTTCAAAGTTTTGCATTGTAATGAAAGCCATCTCTTCAATTGACTTATCATATACATCACTTAAGGCTTTGGCTACATAAGGAACGTATTTTGGTTCATTAGACTTTCCTCTATAGGGCATCGGTGCAAGGTATGGGCTATCTGTTTCAATCAGCACGCGATCCAGTGGCACTTGCTTGGCCACATCACGCAAATCTTGTGCATTTTTAAAAGAAACAATGCCTGAAAATGACACGTAATAACCACAATCTAAGACAGCTTTTGCCGTTTCCCAATCTTCAGTAAAACAATGCAAAATACCGTGAGTAGATTTCTCTGCACGGATAATATCCACCGTATCATGCTTTGCAGAACGAGTATGTACAACCACCGGTTTTTTCACGGCTTGCGATGCGCGAATATGGCGGGCAAAACATTCTTTTTGCTCTGCAACAAAGTCGGTACTATGAAAATAGTCCAGCCCTGTTTCACCAATCGCCCAAACCTTTTCAGGTTGTGCTAATTCAATGAGATATTCTTCTGTTGCCCGAGCCATCGTTGCAGGATCTTCACATGGGTGCACCCCAACGGAATAACCCACATCAGCATGACGTGATGCAATTTTTGAAAGTTCGATATGGTCATCTAGATCAACCGAGATACTCATAAATTTTGAGACCCCGGCTTGACGAGCCTGATCCAATGCAAGATCTAAATTACCCTCATAAGGGCTTAAGTCAAGCATGGTTAAATGGCAATGGGTATCTACAAACACAATATGTACCTACAAGTCTTCACTGTTGTAACTACATAGTGTAACTTCTACGCCCCTCAGATTTAAGCCCTGCAAGTAAACGTTCTGCTTCTGTTTTGAAATAAACGCCTTTTTCGCCACTTAATTGAATTCCAAAGCCTTGTGGTTTAATGCCATTTTGCTTTTGCGAAATCCAAATCACTTTCCCTGTCAAAGGAATTTTTATACTTTGTTCAGGCAAAGTCGCCAATAAGAAAACCTCATCACCCATTTTCACAGCTTGCTTTGATGGTACAAATAAACCGCCACCAACGACATAAGGCATGTAGCTCGCAAAAAGTGTTTCCACATCTGGAATATTAGCGTGAACAATCCCGCCCATACGTGGTTGCATGATGTTTCCCCTTAATTAAACATTCATCAGTTTGATGCAAAGCTCATCAACGACCAGATTCCCCTGTACGTTCTGCTCGATGAACCGCTTAGACTGCTGTAATTCTGTATAAATCCCAAAGAGTGTTTCGAGCGAATATTGCTCTGCCAACACTCCAAAATCCAAATCTATATTTTTTATGGATTGATTTAGCTTGACACAAATTATATCGGACAACAAGTATTCAAACATTTGACTAAAATCACTAAAACTCAGTGCTTTATTCCACTTGGTCGCAATTGCCATCGGCATGTTTTTTTGTCTCACAAGTTTTTGCCAATCTTGTAGAAATTCTTGGCGCATATTTAACCATTCACTACTTGCCAATGAAATCGCTTGTAATGGCATTTGACTGGCTAAGTTCATGAGAACTTTGCGCTGAGTTTCACCACTATCGGGCAAATGCTGCTGTAAATAAAGTTTTGATTGTTCTGGTTCGATACGATCCAATGCATAGTGCTGCATTCGACTGCGAATTGTTGCTGGCAATTTCAAATAATGCTCTGCCAATAACATAATCACAATCCGCTCGCCCGGCTCTTCCAGTGTTTTCAGCAATGCATTTGATGATGCAATGTTTAATGCTTCAGCAGGCTCAATCAACACAACTCGCCAACCGTCTACGGTTTGCTGTACAAAAGGCAATAAATCACGAATTTTTTCGATTTTAATTTTGGCATTTTGCTTTTTATTGTCTTCATCTGTACTGATGTGGACAAAATTTGGATGTGTATCTGACTTTAACCACTGGCAACTCCCACACTCACCACATGGCTCAGTTCGCTCATCACGTTTTTGACACAGCACCCATGCAAGAAATTGTTTTGCAAATGCCTCTTTACCACAGCCTTTTTTGCCATACAAAAGCACGCCATGTCCCAGTTGTGGAAAACGGCTGGTTAATGTATTCCATGTATTTTTCTGCCAAGGGTACACTTGCGCCACAATTTCATTTTGCATAAATCGTTTAACCTTATTCGAAGTTCGAAACATCCATTTGGTTCAAACGATCAAGGTCAGCTTGAGTATCTACGCCCGGTGGAAGGTTCGCTTCTGCCACAGCAATGGCAATACGGTGACCATTTTCCAAAACGCGTAATTGTTCAAGGCTTTCTAATTTTTCCAGCACACCCATATCCCAAGTGACATATTCTTGTAGGAGTTTTACGCGGTATGCATATAGGCCTAAATGACGATAAGCCTGATCATGCAAGGTTTGTTCAGCTTGCTTTGCACCATCACGGTCATAAGGAATAGTCGCACGGCTAAAATACAGCGCTTGATTGTGCTTTGACATCACCACTTTGACGATACTGTCACGTTGAAACTCATCTAGACTATGAATCGGCTCACAGAGCGTCGACATCGAACATGTCGGTTGATCAACAAGTAATTGTGCAACTTGTTTTACCAATTGAGCGGGAAGCAAAGGTTCATCACCTTGCACATTGACAATAATATCATCACTCGCCCAACCTTTGATGCGTGCAACTTCACTTAAACGATCTGTACCAGATGGATGTTCTGCAGAGGTCAATACCACATCAACCCCTTCCGCACGACATACTGCTGCAATACGCTCATCATCTGTAGCGACACAAAGGTCATCGAATCCTGCAACTTTTTTGGCTTGATCGACCACACGTAAAATCATCGGACGGCCATGAATTTCAAGTAAAGGCTTACCCGGTAAACGTGAACTTGAAAAACGTGCAGGAATAACAATATGTTTCATAAATTAAATGCCTTCGGGAAGTTTCAGACCCAGTTGTTTCAACTGCGCATGCAAAGTTTCATAACACGCAGGTGACAACACTGCATCTACAGGAACAACCCATATTTCTCTTTTAAAATCTGGATTATTTTTGAGGATCACTAAAATTTTAACTGCATCTTTTTCAGTGGTAATGATGGGATTGGCATCTTCAAACTGCAAATCACTCAGTTCATATTCATAATGATCTGGGAATTCATGACATTGAAATTGATGAATCCCCATATTTTCTAAGGTTTTATAAAAGCGTTGCGGAAAGCCGATACCCACCACAGCATAAAAATCTTTATTTGCATCAAATGTCGTCACAAGATCTTTATTGAGCAAATAAGGTTGCGCCGCTTCAAGGTGCATATTCAGTGGAGAACTTGGATCTGCTGAATGTTCAATGACCGTCCCACTGGCAAGGCGCTTTTTCGGTTCACGCAAATAACCTTCAGGTAATAATTTTTCATTGCCTAAACCACGGTTGTTATCCAGTACGATCCACTCCAACTGACGTTGAAGCGCCCAATGCTGTAAACCATCATCGCAGATAATCAAATCCAATTCATGCTTAGACAGCAGCAATTCAATACTCTGCTGGCGGTTTGGACCAACCGCCATCGGCACGCCTGTAGACTGAACGATTAAGCTCGGTTCATCACCCACGATTTCAGCCGTCGAGTCTAAATCCACATAGGCCGGAAATGGTCCTTGACCACCATAGCCACGACTGATCACACCAACACGCAGGTTTAAGCTATTTAAATAACTGACCAAGTGAATGAGCAAGGGGGTTTTGCCACTCCCACCCACTGTGATATTTCCAATGACCATGACTGGAATAGGCGCTTTATAGCTTTGCTTAATACCTGATTGATAGAGCTTTTTATTGAGTAAAAAGCCACCACGATAAAGCCATGACAAAGGTCTAAACACAACGAGCCACTTTGCCTGTTCATTCCAAGCATCCTGAATCAATTGTGCAAAAGACATGACTTAATTTTCCTCAAAATTACGCTGATGAAGTTGGTAATATGCACCACGTTGTGCCATCAATTCCGTATGAGAACCTTGTTCAATAATACGCCCTTTATCCATCACTACAATACAGTCTGCATTTTCAATGGTCGATAAACGATGCGCAATCACGATCGTGGTACGATCTTGCATCGCAGCGTCAAATGCTTGCTGAATAAAAAATTCAGATTCGTTATCTAGTGCACTGGTCGCTTCATCTAAAATTAAAATCGGTGCATTTTTCAAAATCGCACGCGCAATTGCAATCCGTTGACGTTGACCACCAGACAGATTTAAACCTTGGGCACCCAACGGCGTGTCATAACCTTGCGGTAAATCCATAATAAAATCATGTGCAAATGCAGCTTTAGCAGCAGCAATGACTTGTTCATCTGTTGCATGCTCGAGCTGTCCATAAGCAATATTTTCACGCACAGTACGGTTAAACAAAACCACTTGCTGATTGACCATCGAAATCTGAGTACGCAAGCTATTGAGCTCAATATCATCAATATCATGCTGATCAAGCAACAACTGTCCAGAAGACACCTCTTGGTAACGCACCAACAGATTGACCAGTGAGGTTTTACCTGCACCTGAACGCCCAACCAATGCAACGGTTTGTCCTGCATTGACTTTTAAATTGAAGTCATGAATCGCATGGTGACCATCGGCATAGATCAAGTTGACATTTTTAAATTCGATTTCGCCTTTTAAAGCAGGCTTCAGCGTGCCGTTATTCACCTCTTCTGGCATATCGAGCAATTCAAAAACTGAATAAGCTGCCGCCATGCCTCGTTGTAGTTTTTCGTTGACATCCGTCAAGGTTTTAATTGGCTTACTCAGCATACCTGCGGCAGTGATATACGCTACAAACTCACCCGCGGTTGTATCTTGTAAAATCTCTGGGCGTAGCGCGATATACATCACGATACTGAGCGCGATCGACATAATCAGCTGAACAATTGGGCTATTGAGTTGCTGCACCACAACCATTTTTAAGCCGCGGCGTAAGTTCTCCATTGAGCTTTCATAAAAACGTTTTTGTTCATAATCTTGCCCTGCAAAGCCCTTCACTACCAAGTTGCCTTGTACTGTCTCTTGCACCACATGGTTAACGTCACCCATGGTACTTTGTACTTGCATGGATAATTTACGCATGCGCTTGGACGCTTTACGGATGATCAGACCAATAATTGGGCCAAAAATCAAAATACACAGGGTTAAACGCCAATTGGTATAGAGCAAATAACCCAATAATGCGATGGTAATCAGACCCTGTTGTACAATCGTTTTCAGTGACTCAGACGATGCCGCCGTCAACTGCTCAACGTTATACATAATTTTTGCAGTGATATGACCGCTCGAATTATCTAAATAATATTGCGAAGGTAAACGCATGAGTTTTGCGAACACTTGCTGACGAATATTAAAGATTAAGTTTCGAGAAATCACTGCGGTAAAATATCCCCCCATGAACAAACCGAGTCCACGGAAGAACATCAATAAAACCACCAAGAGTGGAAATAAGGTTGTAAAGCTTTGATCTTTGTTTTGAATGGCTTCAATAATGCGTTCCAATAATTTTGCGACAGAAACTTCTGTCGCAGCATTAATACCGAAACCAAGCAAAACCAGCAGGCCGATTCCCCAAAAAGGTTTTAAATAACTTAATAGGCGTAAATAGACCTTAAAATCGTGCTTCACTAATAACCTCGAGTTGGAACTTTGGTACTGATGTTGATATTCACAAATCCAAGTTGACCTGCAACATCCATCACCCGAATCACATCCTGATGTGTTGCTTTTGCATCTGCTGCAATCACAAACATTAAATCACGACGATCATTGGCTGTCTGTTTAATTGCAGTATTCAAATCAGAAACTTCTTTACTGGCCAATGACTGACCATTGACAGAATAATGGCCTGATGAATCCACCACAACTTCAATTTTTTGATCATAGTTTTTAGGTGGAACACCTTGTGCATCTGGCAAAGTGAGGTTCATTCGACTCATCTGATTAAAGGTAGTCGAGAGCAACAAGAACACCAAAATAAACATCAAACAGTCAATCATCGGTGTGAGGTTGATATGAATATCTTCAACCTGACGACGTTTAAATTTCATGCGCAGTCTCCACTCAGCTGGCTTTCTGAATGTCCTGACTTTCTACTTCAGGTGTTTTTTTATAAAACAAAGCGGCATGAAATAATGTCGACTGCTGTTCTAACTCAGCCACATATTCCTGAACCAAACGTTGGAAATAACGATGCGCAAATAATGCAGGCACAGCAATTAACATACCGGCAGCAGTGGTAATCAAGGCTTTAGAAATACCCGGCATCATCAACACTGGATCACTATTGGTACCAATATCAATCATTAAGAATGCTTCAATGATACCGATCACCGTACCCAACAAACCTAGTAACGGTGCAACAGCGCTTAAGGTGCCCAAAAAGTTGATATTTTTTTCTAAATAACCAATTTCTTGTGACGCTGTGACTTCCATTTGCGCACGTGCATATTGCTCGTTTTGATCTTTACTAGCGTAACCTGCGCCCAATACACGACCCAATGTACTTTGCTGTAAAGTTGGACTTTGCTTTAGCTGCTGCACCACATCTTTCACCGATGTGTTTACATTCATCATCAAGTCTTTTGGTAACACCATTGATTTCTTTAAACGAATAAAGCGCTCAATGGTAATGGCTACCGTAAAGATCGAACAAATGACGAGCGGGATCATTAACCACCCGCCCGCTTTGACTAATTCCCACATTTGATTTTCCCCAATAAATCGAATTTAAAAATTATTCAGCTAGACAAATATTTAAAATGCCATCTAGCTCTTCAAGAGTATGGTAGCTAATCACCAGCTTGCCTTTCCCTTGTTTATTATGATCAATTTTCACATCTGCACTGAAACGATCAGAGAGACGTTGTGTCAGTTGCTGAATGTCTGATGAAACACTTGGTTTCGCTTTTTGTTGTTTTGGTGCATTCAAATCACGAACAAATTGTTCGGTTTGACGTACAGACATACTTTTTTCAATCACCATTTCAGCAACTTTCAACTGATCTTTGGCTTTTAGCGTCAAGATCGCACGTGCATGCCCCATATCGAGCAAACCTTGCTGCATAAAGTCTTTGACTTGATCCGCTAAAGACAAGAGGCGTAGTAAGTTACTAATCGTGGTCCGTGCTTTACCGACCGTGTCGGCAATCTCTTGATGACTTAAACCAAACTCGTCATGGAAGCGTTGCAAAGCCATGGCTTGATCGATTGGGTTCAAATCTTGACGTTGAATGTTTTCAATCAATGCCAAAGCAATGGCAACTTGATCACTCAAGTCACGAACAATGGCAGGTACTTCAGTTAAACCTGCAAGCTGAGCTGCACGCCAACGACGCTCACCAGCAATAATTTCGTAGGGATGCTTTTCATCTTCGACAGGACGAATGACGATTGGCTGCATGACACCATGCTTTTCAATCGATGCAGCAAGTTCTTGTAAATCTTGTTCTTTAATGAAACGACGCGGTTGATACTCGCCGCGTTTCAATAAATGCACATCAATTTGTTTTAACTGTCCATGATCTAAAGCTTTTGCTTCGAGCTGTAGTTTTTCTTTTTGAATTGAGCCGAGTAAGGCATCCAGACCACGACCTTTAGCCAGTCCGCGTTTTTTTACGGTCATGCTTTAGTTCCTTTTTTTACTTTGGTTTTTTTTAACATCTCAGCTGCCAAGTTCAAATAAGCAACTGCACCCTTCGAGCTTTTTTCAAAATAAATTACTGGTAAACCGTGCGCAGGCGCTTCAGCCAAACGAATATTTCGCGGAATGACCGTGTCATAAAGTTTCTGACCGAAGTATTGTTCAAGCTCAGCAGACACATCACGTGTTAAGGCATTACGCGCATCGTACATGGTACGAAGCACACCCACGATCTCTAGATCTGGGTTTAAAGCTTGCTGAATACGGTCAATGGTTTGGGTTAAGTCAGCCAAACCTTCCAATGCATAATATTCACACTGCATTGGAATCAGCACCGCACGTACCGCTGCAAGTGCATTGACAGTGATCAAACTTAAACTTGGCGCACAATCGACAATAATATAGTCGAAGTCTTTTTCAACACTTGCCAACGCTTCACGCAAAATAAACTCACGACCGTCTTGATCCGCAATCGCCAGTTCAACACCGGCCAAGTCACGGTTTGCACCTAAAACTTTATAGCCCACTTCCGCTTTATATATGGCGGTTTCAATCGGCACTTCGCCGAGTAAGACATCTGTGACTGAATACAGCAAATCATTTTTTTGAATGCCCGAACCCATCGTGGCATTGCCTTGTGAATCCATGTCCACAAGTAAAACTCGTTTTTTTAATATGGCTAAAGATGCAGCCAAGTTCACAGCCGTTGTGGTTTTACCTACGCCACCCTTTTGGTTTGCAATCGCAATAATTTGAGCCATGGTAACCCCAGTCCTTTGAAAATTTTAAATACGTTTAAGAAAAATTAAATGACGCTGCTCATCAAGTCGTGGAACTTGTAATGCAACGATATCAATCTTGAAATCACTTTTCAGTGTTTCAACTTCTTCTTCAGGAATTAAGCCTTTCATCGACGCAATAATACTTTGCGCATGCATATACGGTTTAGAGGCATCCACAAAATCCGTTAATGATGCAAAAGCACGACTGGTAATCACATCAAACTGACCCAGTTCATGAATGCTGTCTTCATTTTCGACACGTGTTTGTACCGCAATGACATTTTTTAGTTTTAAGTCAGCAATAAATTGTTTTAAGAATCGAATTTTTTTACCGTTGGCATCTAAAAGCACACATTCACGTTCAGGCTGACACAGTGCAATGATCATGCCCGGCATGCCACCACCCGTACCGATATCCAATAAACGACCTACAGGCAAATCATTTAGGATACTTAAGCTATCCAATAAATGCTTAACTAACATTTCTTTAGGATCACGAATAGCGGTTAAGTTATATGCTTTGTTCCACAGCACTAGGGCATCTTGGTATTTCAGCAATAGATTTAATGCTTCTTCACTCAAATCTAAGCCAAGCTTTTGACTACCTTGCTTTAAGTCTTGAAAAAAAGGATGCATAAAGAAGACATCTCAATAAAAATTAACTGAAGTATACCGATTTCTAAGCCGTGGAACAGTAGCTAACGCTTAGCGAATATGCACTTAATCGTACATGCCTTGGCGAATCTGTAGATCTAGATCACTTAAACGCTCAGGTGTGCCAACATCAACCCATGCAGTTTGCATTTTCTCTGCAGAAATTTTTCCATCCAACATAGCTTCTTTCAATAAAGGTGCGAGCGGACGCTTGCCCGCTTCCAATCCATCAAACATATTTGGATGAATGACCGCGATCCCACTATAGGTGAGTGCCTCGCCTGCATGTTCTTGCTCAAAGGTATAACTACGCCCTGCATCCAAGATAAAATCACCCTTTGGATGTTGCGTTGGATTAGTCACATAAACCAAGTGTGCCAAATCATCTTTTAGCTCAACATTGAGCAAGGCTGAAAAATCGTAAGTCGTCCAAACGTCACCATTGACTAAAATAAACGGTTCTGTCCCAAGCAAAGGTAAAGCATTAATAATGCCACCAGCTGTTTCCAAACCTTCCGCTTCACGTGTCCAACGAATATCTACACCAAACTGCGAACCATCACCTAAAGTACCAATCAGGATATCTGCAAGCCATGCAGAATTGATGATGATTTCAGTGACACCTATTTTTTTTAGCTTTTCTATATGCCAAACAATCAGTGGTTTTCCACCCACTTCAAGCAAAGGCTTTGGCTTATACAATGTTAAAGGGCGCATCCGATTTCCGAGACCCGCTGCTAAAATCATGGCTTTCATTATGCAACAACCTCATAAGTGCCGTATTTGGCTTCAAATTTCGGCAATACTTTAGCGTGAATAAATTGCATAAAAGGTTGTAATTCTGCATATGGTTTACTTTCTTCAAGTAAATACCACATCACACGCGGCAAATCTTTGAGATAACCTGACTTACCATCACGCTCAAATAAGCGCACAAAAATACCTAAAATTTTGATATGACGTTGAATCGCCATCAGGTCAGCGTCTTGTTTGAATTGCTCAAAGTTACGACCTTCTTTAGCCGATGCAGGTAGCAAATCATAGAACGTCTTAAACCATGCATAAACACGATCTGCATTCCACTGCACATAGGCATCACGTGTGATTGAGATCAAATCATAAGTATCTGCACCAATCACAGCATCTTGGAAGTCAATCACACCCTGATCTTGCTCACCATCAAGTACCATCAAATTACGGCTATGAAAATCACGATGCACAATCACTTGAGGCTGAGCCAATGCAGCATTGGCTAAGATAGCAAAGGTACGTTTAATCAGTGCCGATTCTTCTTCAGTAGGCTGCACTTGTAGAGATGGCAATAACCAATCGGTTAACAGCTCCATTTCAGAAATCAGCTTTTCATAGGTATATGCAGGAAAATGAGCAGTTCCATCAATTGACTGCAATTGAATCAACTGTTTAAAACTTTGAGCATAATGTGCGTCTACGGTTTGATCATTCAACAACGTAGACAATAAAACATCACCAAAATCTTCTAACAATAAGAAGCCTTGATCGAGGTCTTTGGCCACGATATGTGGTACACGCACGCCATGTGCATCAAAAAATTCATCAATCGACACAAAAGGACCACAATCTTCTTTTTCTGGTGGTGCATCCATGAGCATAAATGTTTTATTATTCAATTTGATTCGTGCATAACGACGGAAGCTTGCATCGCCTGCTAAGAAGTTAATTTCAAATTGATCTGAACCGAGTACAGATGAAATCCATGTTTGTATCAATTGTTCACGTTGTGTATTCATTTGCGATAAATTCTAATACAGGCTGAGTTTTTAAAGTGCTAAGTGTAGCTACTTATCAACTTTTTCTCTATGATGCGACAATAATTAATTGCGATTAAGCATACCTGGTTAATGAGACAAATGAAGCATCAGTTTAAATTTAATCCTTTAGCGACTGCGATCTTAACCCTTCTATGTGGTAGCTCGTTACCAAGCTATGCAGCACCTGTTTCAAACCCGTCCACGGATGACGATACAGAACAACTCAAACAAAGCATTTCAGAAGCTTACCCTGGGCAGCAGTTCTTCGAACAATATTATGTCGATAAATCTGCACCTGAAGCACAGATTCGCAACACCAATCAATTAAGTTCTGCGTTTTGTACAGGCACCTGGATTACCCCAGTTGCTCCAACAACAAAAGCTGTTGCCCCAGAAGACGCAACCTCTACCATTACCGCAGACTATGGTCATTTTGACCCGAATGGCGATTCCATTCTTGAAGGTAATGTTCTGATTGACCAAGAAGGTCGTCAAATTCGTGCCGATCAAATCAAAATTGATAAAACCCAAACCCATGCCAATGCTTCTGGCCGCGTACAAATGGCACAGTCAGGGCTGATTTCTCAAAGTGACTCTATTGATTACAATTTAAAAACCCAACAAGGTGATTTAAATAACAGCTTCTTTATTGCTGAACAGCAGCATGCGCATGGTCGTGCTGAAAAAATTTCGCGTACTTCAACCGAAACCCTTGAATTAGAAAATGCGGTTTATACCACCTGTCCACCCGATGAAAAACCAACGTGGAAAATTCAAGCAGACAAAATTAAGCTGAATCAAGAAACTGGTCGTGGTGAAACCAAAGGAACAACACTTTATGTAAAAGATGTTCCTGTAATGGCTGTGCCCTATTTCAACTTCCCGATTGATGACCGTCGTACCACAGGTATTTTGACCCCAAGCTTTGGTTTTACCAATGACGGTGGTATTGAGCTTGCAGTACCTGTATATTTAAACCTTGCGCCAAACTATGATGCTACGGTAACACCACGTTATATTGCAGACCGTGGCGCAATGATGGAAGGTGAATTCCGTTATTTGACCAAAAACTTTGGTTCAGGGATGGTGTGGGGTGGTTATTTACCATCCGACCAAAAGTATGACGATCAAGATCGTAAAGACTTACATTTCCTCCATAACTGGAAAATTAACGATCAATTCACGACAAATTTAGAATATAACTATGCATCTGATAAAGACTATTTCTCAGATCTCAATAATAATCCAAACTCAAAAACTGACCTGAACTTACGCCGTGCATGGGAACTCAATTATAAAAATGGTATCCCCGGCCTAAAAGCACAGCTTAAAGTTGAAGACTTCCAAACACTGGATAAAACTGTCAGTGATGAAGACCGTCCGTATGCGCGCTTGCCGCAATTCCTACTGAACTACAAGACTGGTAATCCGCTCGGCTTACAGTACGAATTTAACAACGATACAGCATATTTTAAAAAGAATCTGCGTGGCGATAATATTCCGCAAAACAATAGTGATGCGACAATGTATGAGCCAAGTGGTGCACGTATTTATAACGACTTTAGTGTGCGTTATAACTATCGCAACCCATGGTCTTTTGTAATTCCAGAAGTGTCTATTCGTAACGTAAACACGATTTATGATCAAGATACTGTTGATCGTGCCAATACAAATAACAATCACTCTAGTAGTGAAAGTAAATCGGTCATTGTACCGCAATTTACTTTAGATGCGGGTCTTGTGATGGAGCGCGAAGGTCGTTATCTACAAACTTTAACGCCACGTTTCTTCTACGCGTATTCTCCATACAAAAACCAAGACACTAACCCGAACTTTGACTCAACCACAGCGTCAATTAACTATGACCAGTTGTTTAGCCCGCGTCGTTTCTACGGTAATGACCGTTTAGAAGACAACAACTTCGCATCTCTAGGCTTAAGCTATAGTTTATTTGATGATGTAGGTCTTGAGCGTTTAAAAGCTAGCGTTGGTCAAAGTTTCTATTTCGAAGACCGCCGCGTCACGCTAAACAACGTCTCTGATAAATTTGATACCGAACGCCATACCGGCCCTGTCGTGAGCATTTCTAGCCAGCTATCTGACAGCATCAGTGTGAATGCCAATTCTGCATGGATGGCGAATGGTGATAATGCTCAGCGCGATATTCAAATGTATTACACAGGAAATAAAGGCAATTTATACAATGTCGGTTATTTCCATCGTAAAGACATTCCGAACCGCCAAGACAGCTATGACCAAGCAGTAGCATCGTTTATTCAACCTATTCACAATAACTGGCGTCTTATCGGTCATGCACAATATGACCTCGACAACAGTATTGCGCGTGAATATTTACTTGGTGTGAACTACGAGTCATGCTGCTGGGGTGTTTCAGTTTATGGTCGTTCGTACTATAACGATTTAGATGATGTAACATCTTCAGATGTTAAACCAAAACGTGCCATTATGGCGGAGTTCACTCTAAAAGGTTTAGGTGGCTTCAACAATAAATTAACCTCTTTGCTTGAAAACCGAGTGTTGGGTTTTAACAATATTAATCAATCTTGGACAGAACGTTAATGAAGACAAAACAGTTAAAACAAATTTTTAAAGCGTCAGCCTTGGCACTTTGCCTATCAACTTCTGTATCTGTATTTGCTGCTGCGCAACCTAAAGATGAAATTGTAGCTGTCGTTGACAATAGCGTGATTCTACGTAGTGATCTTGATCAAAGCATTGCCGAGATCACTCACCAACTTCAAGTAAAAAAACAAACCGTCCCACCGACTGAATATTTGCAGCAACAAGCTTTAGAACAACTGATTACACGCCAAGCACAGCTTGAACAAGTAAAACGCTATAACGTCAAAGCGGATGAAAAATCACTCAATGAAGCCGTACTTAAAGTTGCGAAAGATGCCGGCTCTCCAAGCTTAGAAGCGTTTCAGCAAAAATTAGATGCTGTTGCACCAAATACCTATGCGGGTTTACGTGCACGTATCGCTGAAGACATCGCGTTACAACGCCTACGCCAACAGTTGGTCACTTCTCGTATTCAAATCAGTGACCAAGATGTGAAAAACTTCTTAAGCTCACCACAAGGTCAAGCTGCGTTAGGTAATCAAGTTCATGTCTTACATGTACGCGTTGCTAGCAGTGATAATGCCGTTAAAATCGCTGAAGACATTCGTAAAGAACTTGCGGCAAGCAACGATGTCAAAGCGATTACCAGTAAATACAGCACCAAAGACATTAAAGTTGACGGTGCCGATATGGGCTTCCGCAACTTATCTGATATTCCAGATGAGCTTGCCGCACGTGTAGCACCTTTGCAAGTCGGTCAAACCACTGAACTAATTTCAGTACGTGATGGCGTTCATGTTTTAAAATTGGTCGACCGTAAAGGTGGCGAACAAAAAGCCATTGTTCCTCAATACCAAACTCGCCATATCTTGATTCAACCATCTGAAGTGGTGAGTCCTGAAAACGCAAAACAAATGATCGACAGCTTGTATAACCGCCTGCGAAAAGGTGAAGATTTTGCAGTCTTGGCTTCAACATTCTCGAATGACACAGGTTCTGCTGCCAATGGTGGTAGTTTAGGTTGGGTTAGCCCAGGTGTTATGGTTCCAGAATTTGAAGCAATGATGAAATCAACAGCGAAAGGTGAAATCAGCAAGCCTTTTCAGTCACAGTTTGGTTGGCACATCCTTCAAGTGACCGATACACGTCAACAAGATATGACACATGAAGTACAAGAACGTATGGCCCGTCAGATTTTAGGTGAGCGTCAATTTGACACTGAACTGGACAGCTGGTTACGTGAAATTCGCAACAATGCCTATGTTGAAATTAAAGATCCTACTCTAGATCGTAAAAAGAAATAAGTGAATAAACAAAAAAACCAGCTTCGGCTGGTTTTTTTATGTCGATTCTTATCATCATTCAGCACTTTAGTATTTATTACATACTCGAAATGAAAACAATCTACTCTTTTATAGGCAAAAAACCTCCCATTTGGGAGGTTTTTTTAACTCAATTAACGATTGTTGTTTTCGTCGTCTTGAGCATCTTCAAATTTAGTTTCACCATCAAAACCAGCATTTTGACCGCCGAAGCCACTTTGACCGCCGAAGCCACCTTGACCACCAAAGCCACCTTGACCACCGAAGCCACCTTGACCACCGAAGCCACCTTGACCACCAAAGCCACTTTGACCACCGAAGCCACCTTGACCACCGAAGCCACCTTGACCACCGAAGCCACCTTGTTGACCGCCGCCGAAGCCGCCTTGTTGACCACCGAAGCCAGCAGCGCCTTGAGCACCAGCAGGAGCACCAGCAGGACGTGGGTTACGTGCTGGAACAACAGTTGAAATAGCGTGTTTGTAAACCATTTGGCTTACAGTATTTTTTAATAAAACAACGTATTGGTCGAAAGATTCAATATGACCTTGCAATTTAATACCGTTTACAAGGAAGATCGACACTGGAATACGTTCTTTACGGAGAGAATTTAAGAACGGATCTTGTAAAGTTTGACCTTTAGACATGTTATAACTCCAAAAAATAATAAAAATCAGCGCAAAAGCTACCTTTACTTTTCAATTAAAAATTATCAAAAAGGTAGTCTGTAAATTTTGCTTTATCCGTAGCACTTTCGCAAGTCTTCTTGAGCCTGCTGCGCAGTTAAATATGTAGTAAATTTATGCGTTTCTTGCAAAGATCTTAACCAAGTATATTGACGTTTTGCAAGTTGTCGTGTTGCAAAAAGTGCCTTATCCTCCATTTCACGCTGTTTTTCGCTACTTTGATCACTATTTTTCAAAAAAACTAAAGCTTGACGATATCCAACTGAACGCATAGAGGGTAAATTTTCATCTAAATCGTATTTTTCAATGAGAGCTTTCACTTCATTCAAAAATCCAATTTCCCACATTATTTTTAGTCGTTGAGCTATACGCTCATGTAGTTCTAATCGGTCGGGCAATAATGCGTAATTATGAAAATTGTAACGATATGGTACGTTTTTAGGTTGCTCAGCTTGTAACTGCGTAATGGGTTTACCTGTTAACTTAAAAACTTCGAGCGCACGGATAATTCGTTGCTTATCACTCGGTTTAAATTTTTCACCTGCCAATGGGTCTACATTGCACAGTTCTGCATATACAGCACCCCAACCTTGCGACTCAGCTTTGGCTTCAATTTCAGCACGTACAGCATAGTCTGCACTTGGTAAATTTGAAGACAACCCTTCCAATAAAGCCTTGTAATACAACATTGTACCACCAACTAAAATCGGTGTTTTACCTCGTGCATGCATATCATCAATCAGCACACACGCATCTTCCACAAAGTTCGCTGCCGAATACACTTCTAGCGGACTGATAATATCAATCAAATGATGTGGATATTTCTCCAACTCAGCTTTACTTGGCTTGGCCGTACCAATATCCATATCCTGAAAAACCAAAGCAGAATCGACTGAAATTAATTCGAATCCACCTTGCTCGTATAACTCACATGCCAAGGCGGTTTTACCGCTTGCAGTTGGTCCCATTAAGTTGATGACCGGCAATTGATTTGACATGTAAAACTACTCTCCCCGAGCAAAAAGTTTATCTAGCTGTGCCAATGGAAACGCACGCCACGTCGGACGCCCATGGTTACATTGGCTGGCAAATTCAGTTTGTTCCATCTGACGCAGTAATGCATTCATTTCAGATAGACTTAAAATACGGTGTGCGCGTACAGCGCCATGACAGGCCATGCCTGCCAATATTTGATCACGCTTTTGTAGTAACCCTGCAACCTGATCACTTGGGTCTAAATCATTTAGTAAATCTGGAATTAGCGCATCAAAGTCTGCTTTATGCAAAATAGCAGGAACACCTCGAACAATGACTTGCTCATCGCCATATTGATCTATTTCTAAACCTAGGCGTGCCAATTGTTCTTTGAGCTCATCGACGCGCATCGCTTGCATCCTACTGATGCTGACGACTTTAGGAATCAGCAATTGCTGCGATGTCCAAAACTCAGGTTTATCCCAAGCCGTTTTCATTTGTTGTAAAACGATGCGTTCATGTGCCGCATGCATATCAACAATGATTAAACCTTCGGTGTTTTGGGCCAAAATATAAATACCATGCAATTGCGCAATGGCAATCCCCAAAGGATGCTCATCAACTTTCTGCTGAATATGTTCAGCCAATGCGGTATCCGGATCATTTAACGACTCAGTTTGACGTAAAGGCGCCAAATAACTTTGCAATGCATTATTGAGCTGTCTGGAACCCGCTAAATTTGACTGATATCCAGCATTGTTCGACGCATTTGAATATTGCTGTGTATAAGCTTCCTGCCCTGTTGGCGCATGATTAGAAGCATATTGCACTGTTGCAGGTGAACTAAAGTCAGTGAGTCCGCCTGAGATCTCTGGACTGACAAAATTTGAGCCTTGCTCTGCAACTGGCTGAGATTGATGTAATGAAAATTGTTCCTGATGACGCGGCTGCGGAATAATATTTTCATGTGCCTGCCCGTCGAGTTTCATTGCAGATGACAATTCGGCTGTCGCGGTTTGAAATTGCGCTAAAGTCGATTTGGCAAAATGGCGCACAAACTCATGTACTTCACGTTGATTTAGAAAACGTATTTCATGCTTCGTTGGATGCACATTCACATCGATATTTTCAGGATCAACTTCCATAAACAACAAATAAGCCGCATGTTGATGTCCATGCAAAATACCGTCATAGGCCATGCGAAGTGCATGTGAAACGGTCTTGTCTTTTACGATACGTCCATTCACATAGACATATTGCATATCGGCTTGCGCACGTGCATCTGAAGGATGACCCAACCAACCGCTAAGACGCATATTGACGCTATCAGCATCCATCCAGTACGCATTTTCTGTGAATTGACGGCCTAATAATTGTTGCACCCGCTGAAAACGCAGCGCGCCACTGTCTGCAATAGGCAAGTTCAGCTTAATACTATTGTTATGCTCAAGGACAAAACGAATATCAAAATGAGTCAGTGCCAAACGACGGACAATTTCTTCGATATGTCCAAACTCAGTCCCCGGTTTTTTGAGAAACTTCCGCCGTGCAGGCACATTAAAAAATAAATCTTGCACACGGATGGTTGTGCCTTGCGTCGCTGCCACAGGCTGAATTTCTTGCGAATCAAATGCGGTGCCATTTACTTCGACCTGATAGCCTACACCGTCATCATTTTGGCTACTGGTCAGTGTCAAACGAGACACCGCAGCGATCGAAGCCAAGGCTTCCCCACGAAAGCCCAGACTTACAATGGCATGTAAATCTTCAGCAGTTTGGATTTTACTGGTGGCATGGCGCATGACCGCCAAAGGTAAATCTTCAGGGTGGATGCCCCGACCATTGTCTATAATTTCAATCAGTGTACTGCCGCCTTGTTCAATACGAACAATCAGCTCAGTCGCCCCTGCATCAATGGCATTTTCCAGTAATTCTTTGACCACAGAAGCGGGACGTTCAATCACTTCCCCTGCGGCAATTTGGTTGGCTAAGGCAGGATCAAGCGTTCGAATGCGGCGGGCACTGATTTCATTCAGCATGGTTAAATTTTTGCTCCAAAGCGTTTTGCAAAGTTTCTGAAGAAGAGCTTAAAGTCGCTGTACGGGTACTTTCATCCGCAGACTTTTCAATATTAATAATTAAATCAGCCGCAGGGATTTCGTCGCCCCCTTTAGATGGCCATTCAAATAAAAATAGGGCGTTCGGCGTTTCTAAATAATCACGGATACCCATAAGTTCAAGCTCATAGGGGTCATTCAGACGATATAAATCAAAATGAAAAATATCTTGTCCTTGAATATTGTAAGGTTCAACTAATGTATAGGTTGGACTTTTTACCGCACCTTGATGACCCAAGTGTTGTAAAAAATAACGTGTTAACGTGGTCTTTCCTGCACCCAAGTCACCAATTAAATACGCTACACCCGTCGTAAAATGCGTCGCCAGTACGGTAGCTAAGTTTTGGGTATCGACTTCACTATTAAGTTCCAGACTGAATGAATACTGCATATTACTCACAACATGTACATAAGAATTAAATATGATAGCATCGCACTGGCTAAAATGGATATGTTCACACTACAGATTGAGCATTTTTCATGATGTGTTCTCTGCTTCATTTGCTCAGTTTTTAGATCTTTCTTCATGCACAGTTTTGAATTTACTCCCCCGATGATCAATGGTGTCAGTGCCAGCAAAGTCTTCCTAGACGGTCAACACACGCAAGCCTCTAGCGTCTATGCATATTTGTGTGAACAATTTCCTCATATCCAAGCAGCAGAGTGGCAACAACGATTTAAGGATGGATTGGTCTATGCCGCAAATGGTGACGTTTTAACGATAGACAGTCCTTTTGAAGCCAATCGTCATGTTTATTATTATCGATTCTTAGCGCATGAAATCCATGTTCCTTTTGAGCATCAGATTTTGTTTGAAAATGATCATTTCATTGTGGTCGATAAACCACATTTTCTCACCATGAGTCCAACCGGTCAGTATGTACAAGAAACCTTATTGGTTCGACTCAAAAAACAAACGCAGCTTGAACAGCTAACGCCGATTCATCGTTTAGACCGTGAAACTGCAGGTGTGGTGCTGTTTTCCAAATGTGTCGAAAGCCGTGGGCTGTATCAACAAATGTTTGCCACTCGAAACGTTCAAAAAACCTATCATGCCATTGCAGCTTATCGAGATGAATTAAATTTCCCAATCACAACTCGCTATCGCATGGAAAAAGGTCAACCTTTTTATACAATGCAACTGGTAGATGGTGAGCCTAATAGTGAAACCTTCATTCAGCTCCTCCAGCAGCATGGAAACCATGCCAAGTATGAATTAAAGCCGCATACCGGCAAGCAACACCAACTTCGTGTGCATTTAAATGCTTTGGGCATTCCAATTCAAAATGACCCATTTTATCCTGTAGTGCAACATAAGGCAGAGGATGATTTCAGCCAACCTTTACAACTACTTGCGAAACATCTTGAGTTTATCGATCCTGTGACAGAGCAGGCTTTTCAATTCAGTTCTGCCTATGAATTGACACTGTAAATCTATTGTCATTACATTAAATTGATAAAATACTGCCAAACTTTCTTGAATTTATAACAGTTTTGATTAGAATAAATGCGAAAAGTTAAGTATTTAAAAGCTTTCTAAGAATATGAGAAAAACTGAAGTCTACCAAATCCGTCTCGATTCACAGGAAAAGAAACAGGCCTTTGCCGTGTTTAAACAATTAGGCATTACACCTGCACAGGCTGTACGTCTATTCTTTAAACAAGTTGTTTTAACCAAATCGATCCCCTTCTCTATTGAAAACCAAAATATCAATATTGAACAATTGATTAAGTTACGCAAATTAAAACAACAAGAAGCCCAAGCTATTTCAACCATTGAAATTAGCCCTGCTGAATTAGAAATTTTAAATAATGATCCATTATTAGATGATGATCATCTCGACTTGTTTGAAGAACTCAATGCAATTTTGGGTGAAGGTGACAAAACTTAACACTGTCGCATTTATAAACAATTTATAAATCAACCAATTTCGAAATTTCGATATGCTTCATGCAAGACTGATAAAAATAGCATGGAGTATAGAAAAAAATGATCGTTCGACGCGCAACAGAAGCAGACCTTCATCCACTTGCTGTTTTATTTGATGAATATCGCCAATTTTATGGCACCTCTTCTAATCTTGATATCTCATATAAATTTCTAAGACAACGTTTTGAAAATAATGAAAGCGTAATTTTTATTTGTCTAAAAGATGAAGTGATTACTGGGTTTATCTTACTGTATTTAGGCTTTTCATCTGTGGCTTGTTCAACTTACTATATTTTAGATGATGTCTATGTCAGCCCTGTATATCGTCGTCAAGGTTCAGCTAAACAATTGATCGATACCGCTGTTCTCTTTGCACAACATGAAGGTGCGCTTCGAATCAGCCTCGAAACTCAAAAAAATAACTATCACTCACATCAGCTCTATGAATCGATGGGCTTCATTAAAGATGATGAATTTCAAACTTATCATTACTTTATTCGCTAATGCCTTGCTCGGCATTAAAATACATCATCAACGCATATTAGAAACGAATCTTTTGATCAGTAGATAGCAGACATATTAAGGGGCTTTAATACCGCACATTCATCCTTCAAATGATGACGTATCAAAGCCCAATACCCATTACTGTGGATTTAGATTTTCACGAAATTTCGATTGTTCAATTTGCGCTGCATTCAAATAAATCCATTCACCCTCAGCAATATCTTCAAGCTTTAATTGTCCAATTTGAGCTCGATGTAAAGTTTCAACTCTATTACCGACAGCCGCCAACATCCGCTTCACTTGATGATATACCCCTTGATGGACAGTCATTTGTAATTGCTGTGAAGCCAATAGCTGTACATCGGTTGCAGCGAAGATGCCTTTTTCGTTTCGAAGCTCCACGCCTTGTTCTAATTGTTGTATTTGCTCAGGCGTCACAGGATCTGCGGTATGCATCGAATACACTTTGGCAACATGCTTTTTAGGGTGTGTAAGCGCTTGTAGATATTGACCATCATCCGTGAGCAGCAACAGTCCCGTGGTGTCTTGATCGAGTCGCCCGACGCATTGCAGACCACGATTTAACAGCACATCATCAAATAATTCAAAAACACTAAAATGATGGGTTGCCTGATGCGAACATTCATAACCTTGAGGTTTATTTAACGCAATATATATATGCTCACGATAGACATAGTCCTGACCATGCACACTGTAAGTTAAATCATTTAAGTCCAGTTTTTGCTTTGGATTATCTACAATCTCATCGTGTATTTCGACTGCACCATTTTTAATCAACTGTTGGCAATATTTACGCGAACCAAAACCTTGTGATTGCAGCATTTTTTCCAAAAACATAGAACAACCTAATAAACACCATATATTGCTATTTTATACTGAACAGTGACTCAACTTGCAGGAAAAATAGCGGAAATGATCTTGAACGCCAGTTTTTAATGTTTCTGCGCTACACTATTGATTATTTATTGAAGTTTCTCACGAATATCCTATGTCTCAGTTGGATTTAAATCTGATCGTGTTATTGGTGTTATTGGCTTGTGGCATCTTTAGCCACAATACAGCGATCACCATAGCAGCAGGTGTCTTGATTATTTTCCGCATCACGCCTTTAAGTGAATTTTTCCCCTATCTGCAACAATATGGCTTAAACATTGGCATTATTATTTTAACCATTGGCGTACTCACGCCGATCGCTAGCGGAAAAATACCCGGTGATTCGATTTTAAAATCCTTTTTAAGTTGGAAATCCCTCGTCGCAATCGCCATTGGCATCTTTGTCGCATGGTTAGGCGGTCGCGGTGTCAAACTGATGTCCAATCAGCCAGATGTGGTTGCCGGACTATTGATTGGGACAGTCGCAGGTGTTGCCATGCTGCGTGGTGTACCTGTCGGCCCACTCATTGCAGCAGGCATCTTGTCGCTACTGATTGGGATTAAACAATAAGGCCGTTGCTGACATAGCGGTTTAACAAAATTTTAATTTGAGCCATGCTGCATTTGAAATAAACGTCGACTAAGCATGATTCCAACGAATGATAATGCTGACATCAAGATCCCCGCCCAAAACCACGCTCCAGTTTGTGAAACCACAGTGGCAATCACAGGTGGCAGAACAAATTGTGATATGGCAGAGCATTGTAAAATCATGCCGACCGTCGTACTAATTGCCGCAGGATAAGGTGCAAAATGTAGTGCTTGCGCAAAAACCGTCGCAGCAACTAAGCCTCCAAAAAGCGAAAAACTAAACACCGTTAAATATTGCAGTAAAAACGGTAACGCATCTTTAGAGAGATAAAACCCTAAGGAGCAAATGATCAAAACAGCAAAACCCAGTTGGACTAAAGTTTTAGCTTGAAAACCACGCTGTAATAACAGTCCGCAACCCCATGTGCCCACAGCATTCGCAACGGCAACACTGGCTGTTAAAGCACCCGCCAGCTCTGCTGAAATTTGATTTTGCGCATAAATCATCGGTAAGAAGCCCACCAATGCAAACCATTGCCCTGCATATGTCCCAAAAATGAGCGCCAAAAGCCATGCCGCAGGATGTTTCAGAGTATCCCGAATGAGACCGATGACAGGTGTTGTATTCAGCGCCACATTAGGCTGAGGAATAAACATCGCAATACAGAGCAGTAATGCCGCAGTGATCATAGCGAAACTGAGCCAAACTACGCTCCAGCCATATTGAGCAATTAGAAATGGCGCGACCAATAAGGCAATCCCCATGCCTCCGCCCATATAAGCACTCCACAGCCCCATCTTCGCGCTGATGTGTTGTAGCGGTACAAGCTGACGGATAAATGCAGGCCCTGTGAGAGTCACCAATAAGAAGCCAAAGCCTTCAATGACACGTAGGAGTAACAAGGCATCAAAGCTTTGTGCAAAACTCCCCCATGCACTTGCTATCGTTAATAAACTTAAGCCCAGTAAAATACACAGCTTAAATCCAATTTTTTGGATATAACTGCCAATCAACAATGCAAAGCACATGCCTGCGCCTTGTACCAGTGAGAGCAATAAACCAGATTGAATAAAGCTAATGCCGAGTTGCTGTTGTAATACAGGTATTGCGGGCGGTAGTTTCCCGATATGCATTGCAGCAATAAAACCTGCCGCAATAATGAATAAATCTTTTGACATCCCTTTCATTGAATTATCATGCTCTTTTCGCCATGCAATAGCACTCAGCATAACCATTCAAAATATTCAAATCAGTCAAAAAACAAATAAGGTTAGATTAATTTTCAATTAGTTATTCAATATTTACTTGTTTCCGTTCACGCTTATTGGCGTACATTTTCAAGTCTGCCATTTCGACCAATTGATCGATGGATTCGGCATCCTCTGGAAATAAAGCCATGCCAATACTGGCACCAATTTTCAAACTCATTTGCTCAAATGCAAACGGTAGTCCGCAACTTTCTGCGATTCGATTCATCGCCGTTTGCGCACGCTCTAAGTTGGCAATATTGGTTAAAATCACAGCAAATTCATCACCACCCAAGCGTGCAACCAAGTCATCTTGACGTGTTTCACGCAAAATGCGCTGTGCAATTTCTTTCAGTGCAGCATCCCCAATGCGATGTCCAAACTGATCATTAATCGGCTTCAGACCATCCAAATCAATCATCAAGATACCTAGCACTTTTTTCTGCGCACGTGCTTTTTCTATCCCTTGGCGTAAAAAGTCGACAAACAAAGCCCGATTAGCTAAACCTGTTAAGCTATCTTGAGTCGCCAATTTATATAACTCTGTCGCACCAAAACGTGTTGCATGGTACATCGCCGCAGCGATCAACTCAGACATCAAACTCAATATATGTAAATCAGCTTCCTGAAAGGCATCAACTTGGTCAGAGTAAATCTTTAAAACACCGACACCTTCATCACAATGAATCAATGGCACTACTGCCATCGAACGCAATCCAACACGTTGACATGCCACGCGATCTACCCGTGCATCTGTTTCCGAATCTTGGCAATACAGTGTTTGTTTTTGCGCTATACATAGACCCGATAAACTATTTTCAATATGAAGTCTTAAACCCAGTAAATGACTCGCCCCACCAGACACTGCACGATAGACCATATCACCATCTTCAGCCAACTCTACAACTGCACCTTTAGCATGTGTAATCTGCTGCGCCTGTTCTGCCACTACGGTCATCACTGCATTTAGATCTAAACCCAGTTTGGCAATAGCTGTCTGAGTTTGAATCACAGACATGAGTTGAGTTGGTGAGGGTTCTATAGAATTGGGCATGATTGAGTTCAAACAGGGTTCAATGTGAGATACAGCTCAATTCTAAAAATTATTCATCCACTTGTATAGCGATCTTAAAGTGATTTCTGTGCATTCAAGCACTTTAAATACAACTCTTTTAGATACGGCTCTTTAAAAAATTGCACTCAAGGAAACAACAAAGCAAGCAGAATCATCGATACACATATCGAAGGTTGGGGAAAGTCATGATGTATGGATGGCCCACGTATTTTACGACTCTCCCTCACGATATTATTTCAAGGCATAAATTTCACTCTGCATCCATTCTCCGCCTTCCAGTTGTACATCGACAGCAACACGTTGATATTCAGTACCTTCAAATTCATCTAAAGCAGCCCAATGAGCTGCTAAGTTTTCAGAGATAAAAACATAGCCTTCAATGGCTTGACCTGCCTTCGATAAACGGATGCCCGGACTGCCCATCGCCGCACCCCAGCCTTTATGTTCTAACTCACCCCAAACCACACCTTTCTTCCACTCGCTACCTATGTGCTCCATCACATGAGCATTGGGCTGACCTAGACGTAATGTCCCGTATACAAAAAGACTCTGTGTCATAGATCCCCCTTAGTTGGAATAATATTGATTGCGTTTTTGTGAGAATTTCGCCAACTGTTTTAGGAAGCCTTCAAAGTAGCTTTTTTCAGCCTCTTCGGTACGATAACCGGCGTACAAAGTCCGTCTTAAACCTTCAGGTGAAACACAATCTAAGCGTCGAGATGTCACCCAACCTTTTTGTTCATATTCATTTACCACCCAATCAGGTAATGCCGCGATACCACGACCACTTGCAACCAACTGAATCAGCATCTGAGTCAAATCTGTGGTACGGACGTGTTTAGGCTGAATATTGGCCGGTAAAAATAATTTCGCCATGATATCTAAACGATGTTTATCGACCGGATAGGTAATCAGCGTTTCTTCTGCTAATTCTTGAACAGTCACATTTGTTGCACGAACCAATGGATGCGTATTTGACAGTACCAAACGAGACTCATATTCAAAGATAGGGAAATATTCCACACCTTTTAAATTGATCGGATCTGCCGTAATCAGAAGATCAAACTCGCCCGTTTGTAATAGTTCATGCGGATTGGCTTCAAAGCCAGAGGCAAAGTCCAAATCTACATCGGGGTATTGCTGACGGTAGACATTCAATAACGGCATCAGCCAATCAAAACAACTATGACATTCAGAAGAAAAAATAATTCGGCCGGTTTGACCATGCACAATACGTGTAATGTCCGATTGCGCAATTTGAACTTGCGGCAAAATATCATCAGCAAGGCGTAGTAAACGTTGCCCAACATTCGAAAAGGTCACAGGACGTGTGCGTCGGTTCACCACCTCTACCCCATACCAATGATCTAGCTCTTTCAACTGGTGTGAAAGTGCAGAAGGCGTTAAACACAGATCATTAGATGCAGCGACCAAAGAACCGTGTTCTCTGAGTGCCAATAAGGTTTTGAGATGGCGTAATTCCAACATAATGAGTTCCACAAACGACATACTGAATGAGCTGAAAATCAGTATTTTTAAATTATATTTATCATATCATGATATTTATGAATCATATTCATCATAAATTTTATTTAACTATTTTTTATTCACATGAATATACTTCATCAAGTTTTACTGAATCATCTTTAGCTAATGTGTTTTTTTCACATTACAAATCAGGTAATTTTTTTCCACAATGCGGGCAATATGCATACTGCTCACGCTCCTGCTTTAATGATTCCTCTTTTTGCTCACGTAACAATTGCCAAATAATATCCTGTGTTTGCTCACGGGTTAAACCCACTGTTTTTCGGATTTCTTCGATTTTTTCAGGCTCAAGTACAAAATCAATTTCACGATTTTGAATCAACTCACGAAAACTGAGTTCTAATTGTTGTTTGCGTTGCTCCAATTCATGTGCCAAACCATTGGCTAAAATACCTGCTGGCAATGCTGCCAAGCCAACCCCTAATATCGTAATCATTGCACCTAATATCCGCCCAACAGGGGTTATCGGTGTTACATCGCCATAACCGACCGTCGTTAAAGTAACAACAGCCCACCACATGGACGCAGGAATAGAACTAAAGACCTCTGGCTGTGCTTTACTCTCAACTAAATACACCCCAGCTGCGGCCATAATAATCATAATAAATAAAATAAAAACAACAGCTTGAAATGAACCTTTTTCACGTTCAATGACACGTAACAAAATTTGCAACGACACAAAATATCGAGTTAATTTTAATAAACGCAGTAATCGTAAAATACGTAAAAAACGCAAATCAAAATGGACAAAGAAATTTAGATATGCAGGTAAAATTGCCAATAAATCAATAATTGCGCCACCACTTTTTACCCAATTCAAACGATTACGCCAAGCGGAGTAAAATGGGTCTTTATCTGCAATCGACCAAAGCCTCAATACGTATTCAACACTAAATACAATGATTGAAAAATTTTCAAAAAAATCAAAGTAAACTTGATAAGACAAATAAATATCATTGACCGATTCGAGTAAAACCGCAGCAGCATTACCTAAAATCAGCAATATCAAAGCATAGTTGAGAAAATGACTAAATTTAGTTTCATAATCATCATTATGTAAATTGTTATAGACAAATTTACGCAGTGAATACCATGCACTAAAAGTCATAATTCAAATCGTTAGCAAATTAACTTGCTACAGTGTAAACCATCGCTTAGGAAAAATACGAATCCTTTAGACAGTCTACTGTTAAATCTATTGAACGATATTAACCACACTTTATTCATCAGTATTTTTCGTATGCACCATATATCCATTATTCCACAAATAATAAAGCCAAACGAACTTGGTCATATCCCATGCGTGGACTGGTTAACTCCACAATTGGACGCAACTTAACCGTGCCGTCATCATTATAATGTGCTGGGTCTTGTCGTTTCGCCAAACGTTTATAGATTTTACGCACCTGCTCAACCACGTCTTCTCCCGGATGTGCCACCGAGATATCTAAACCTTGCTCTTTTTGCAGACGAGCCAAATGGTTAATAATCGTAGCTGGTGTTAAACCACGCTCCACAGCAATATCCTGAATTTCATAACCTTCCTCAAACAACTCCCGAGTTTGATCTAAAGTCGCTGTGGCAAAGCTTTGTTTTGCACCAGTTTTGGCTATTTTCTTTTCATTGCGCTCGATTTCCACTTCATTCAGCGTTCCACCACAATGACGAATAAAGGCTTTATGTTGTACGGTTAAATCAGCCTCTGCAAAATTGGTTTCCGCTTCATCAGAGAGTTCCTGAAAGCGTCGATCAGCTTTAATGGCCAAACTGTCGAGTTCTAAGGCTTGTTCATTAAAACCAAGTAAACGCAAACCATCTAATGTTTTTAAACGCGACAATGCCACATAACCCTGACCTTTCTCAAAAGTATGCGTCAAGTTAATTTCAGCCGCTGCCAGGGTCATCCCTTGAGATTTGTGAATGGTGATCGCCCAAGCCAAACGCAGTGGAATTTGTTGGAAACTGGCAATGGTTTTACCATCATCATTATCGACAGACCATGTTTCAGGTTCTACCACCAAGGTCGTGCCATCAGTGAGTTTTACTTTAGGCAAGATGCCATATTCATCATCTTCTTCAAAACCTATCACTTCACCGAGGCTGCCATTGATATAGCCCACGTCAAAGTTGTTTTTTACAAACATCACTTTGGCATTTTTCTTTAAGGTCAAAGTTTCCGGCGCACGCACTGAAGATTTTAAGGTTTCAATCAGTTTGTCATTACCATCGCATTGAGCATCAAACTGGCGAGATTCCTGTTCAATTTCATTTAGATGTTTATAGTTAATACTATCTACATCCATATTATGGGTATACAAGCGCGTAAAGGTTTCACCTATATTTTGTGAACTTGTCTGCCTTAAAGCATGCAAATGATCGCCCGTAATTTGCTGAGCACGAATCGCATTTAGAATATCATTGAGATAGTCATTACCCTGACGATGTTGTTCGGTCAAATAACACACGCGAAACTTCGCTTCTACCCATGCCTCAGACATAAAGCAAAACTTGTCACGGTTTAATTCACCTTTGCGTCCCACAGGGGGTAACTGGAAGAAGTCACCTGCAACAATGACTTGAATCCCCCCAAAAGCATCTTCACTGTCTTTAAAAAATTTTAAAACTTTATTCACCAAGTTTAATTGCTTGGCATGCAACATCGAAATTTCATCGATGATTAAAACTTGGGCATTTTCCAAATGCTCTTTTAAATATTTACGTTCTTTTAAGCGCTTTAACTCATCTTCGGAAATCGCATCTTTAATCCCAATCCCTGCCCATGTATGAATTGTCATGCCATTCATATGGGTTGCAGCAATCCCTGTAGAAGCCGTAATTGCCACCGGCACTTTGCGCGCTTTTAGATAATTGATGTACTGATTTAAAGTATAAGTTTTACCTGCACCAGCCGAACCTGTTAAAAACACATTTTCGCCTGCTTTGAGCAGCTTGAGTGCAGTTTCTTGTTTCATAAGACCTATACCGTAAAAGAACGGCTATAGCCTAACGATTTTTGACTCAAAAGTTAAGCGCACAACACAGTTTCCTAAATCCGTATTTCGCCAATCTTACTTTAAGCTATTGAACCTATTTAAAAATTCTTTGGCGATATTTACTTTTTCTATTTCTGCTTGGGTATTATTTGAATACTCAAGTTGATCAAAAACCAAAATGTGGTTTTGCACATGACAGCCCAAAGTCATCGATACATGCAAAATGGGATGGTACATATGAAAAGCTACATATACTCTTGCAATGATACTGGCGCTATAACTTGATGCCAAACAATGTTTAAACTGAATAGATTCATCAATAATTCGATCGATGGTTTTTAACTCTTCAAAGACCCAATCTTGAAAATATATTTTGTCGTCAGTTGTAAACGGCTGCCAGACCGTTGTCGCAAATTGACGCTTTAATTGAGTTAACACTTCCTGCTTTTGTTGCTTGGCATGCCAATGTACCGCCTGATGAAAGACTCCATTCCAGGTAATATTTTTTGGGACTGTATGACCTGTAGAATAAGTCGCACTGACATAATCACGCACATAGGCATCAAATACAGATACTCTTAAATTAGCATGCTTTAAATAAAATAAATTTCGAAAATCCTGCAGTTGAATTTTATGCTGTCGTAACATACTTAAAAACTGGCGATTTTCTTGGGTTTCTGGACGGATATAATCCATCAAAGCCTGCGGTAAATGCTGCGTACAACGTACTAAATGTTGCAGATAGGCCTGCATAATACGGCTCAAAGGTAGATAGACTTTTTTTATGGCCTGATCCTCCGCGCCTAACACCTGTCGCATTAAGATCAACCACTCATCTAAATACAAAATCGATGGGCTGATCACTACACGATGGTCATCATGCTGCTGATATTTTCGCTGTAAAACAAACTGTAGATTTTTTTCATGATTAAACCAATCATGTTCATGCGCAATCGTATGACAATTTTGAATAAATAAGCGCGCTGCAACAAATTGAAAATGTTGTAAGGTTGTAAGAATCAATGCGGGATGAATATGCTGCGTATCGACAAAACTTAATGCCGTCACAGCCACTCGTACATTACTGTGTTGAAAATTACGACTCAGCCAATCCAACACTTCGACTGACTGCTTGAACATCCATCGCACTGCACGGTTGTTATCGAGTAAAGGGAGTTTTCCACATTTTTTTTGCCAAATTGCTGTAGCTTGCACAAAATTACTGTGGCTTAATATGTCCTGCTCTGCCCAAACATCCCGATGCATCAAACGAATAAAACCCAACAAATTGGGACGCTCATATGCATGGTCGAGCAACAAAATAATATCTTCTATATGTTCATTTAATTCTTGTAAATTGAACCGATCTTCATAACTCAAACTCATGATCCGGTAAATCGTTGGATCTAAAAATTGTGCTGTAGCAAAACAAATCTCGTCCAAACTATCCATCAAGAGCTGTATCGGCAATATTTCAGCTTCTGTAAGTGAGTTGAGTGCGAACATCTGCTCAATCTTTTGCATCAACCAATGTGGTAGACAGATTTGGCATTCGATATACGTTTGTAATAGCGGTGTCTGATAAATCTGCTGCTCTTGCATCAGCTGATCAAAAATTTGCGCTTCAACTGCTGTCATCTGTGCTAAAAACTGCTGAACACGCGCTGGCCCATTTAGATGTTGAAAAATCGACTGTAAGATCAATTGTCTAAATTGCTGTGCTTTTTCTCTGAGCAAGAGTGAATGTTGCGGCTTTAGGTCGCCAGTAAAAAAATACAATTCATGAAATAAGAAATCTTCTACTACTTCAATACATGGCACGGTCGAATGCAATTCAACAATTTTGATGGGTCTAAATGGACTTCTAGGAAACTGATAGCCAATCGATTCACGACTTTGTAGCTGTAAGGTCCACAGTCCATTACACAGTTGAATGCGGTGCTGCTCTTGTTCAATTTTAAAGATATTTTGTGAATTGAGTGCTGTAGCAAGATCCATTTGCTCTTGATACAACTGCTTTAAACTTGGAGATATTCGAATAAGTTGCCGAGCAATATGCTCAAGCTGCGGGGTCAAGCTTTTCTTTTCCATCTTCCGCCCTAACGATCGTTGATTATTTTTCAACCTTCACTATAGTCAAAGTTTAATGCTCCGACTACTGCCATTAATCAGCCAAATAGCTGTACAAAAGGTCAATACAAAGGCGTTCAATAAAAAAATCTAAAAGCTATTGTTGTGACAAAATTCACCATGATTTTGAGCTGTGACGAATAAAAATGGATGAAGTTGAAGAGTAGTCACTATTATTGATCTGTAGAATGTTGTTCTGAACGGATTTTCTTCAGCTGTTCTATCGCAGTGTAAATATCTTGTTGTAGTGCCTCTCGATAGAGCTTTAAATCCTCCACACTCTGAATATGACTCAAACTTTGACGGGGTAAAAATTGAAAATAGAATGGAATGCGCTTGGGGATAATTCGTTTGGGTAAAGACGGAATCACATCACCATGACGTAATAATTTATCGATTTTTTGTATTTTTAATAGTTGTTTAAACCAACGATGTTCAACAATCACACTGGCATCAAAACCCAGTTCAAAGACTTCATCTCCACCTAAAGCGGCAAAAGGCACGATATCATAATTAAATTCTTGCGCCAGTTTTAAAAAGCCATAACGTTGCTTCCAAATCAGTTGATAGGCTTCGCCTTTTCGCTTCAAAACCTCTCGACCGCCACCGGGAAAAACTAAAATGGAATAACCTTGTTGCATCACTGTTCTGACATAGTCCTGAATACCTTGGACTGCACCGAACTTTTTGACCATGCCACGCCAACCAGGCAAATAAAAATGGCTATGATCAGCAATACTGACCACAGCCACTTTATGTTCATTGTAGAGATAATCAATAATCACCGGTGAATCGAGTACACCGTAAATTGTATGATTCCCTACATACATTGCAGGTTTTGATGCATCAATATATTCAGCGCCAAAAAAGGTCGGCGTGAAATACATGCGGGATAAAGCGCTTAAACGCTTTATCCATTTTGCATCATGTTCAACCTGCAAATGTGCTGACCTTAGGCAGCATCATGTTTTTGAACAAGTACAGAACCTACTGAGTAGCCTGCACCAAATGAGCAAAGTACACCATATTCGCCATGGTTTACTTCATTCGCAGTACGGTGCAATGCAATAATGACACCTGCTGATGAAGTATTGGCAAATTCATCAAGAATGATTGGCACAAGGTCTGGCTGAGCATGTTCTTTGCCCACAACCAGTTTCAGAATCAATTCATTCATGCTGG
The DNA here is from genome assembly GCF_013417145.1 of Acinetobacter sp. YH16044. Taxonomy (NCBI): domain Bacteria; kingdom Pseudomonadati; phylum Pseudomonadota; class Gammaproteobacteria; order Moraxellales; family Moraxellaceae; genus Acinetobacter; species Acinetobacter sp. YH16044. The sequence goes on along the minus strand of NZ_VPEK01000018.1, from coordinate 6,465 downwards.
CATTCGCTTGGTGTAACCAGAAGCGTTTTACATCTGTTGCCGCAATTTTATTGTCATCCAATTGCTTAGTGATCATTTTCGCCACTAATGGACACACTTCTTTAAATACTTTACGACCGTCTTGACGGAAACGGTTGTTGTCGATGTCAGCATCGACTTCACTCATATTTAAGTAACCGAAGTTGTTACGAATGTTGTTTGAGAACTGAGTAAACAGGTCAATATCCAACACTTCAAAACCAGCTTTGGTTTCAGTTTCTTCAATGATCGAAGCCGTTGCAACGTCACCAAAGATGAAGTGACAGTCACGCATACGGAAATCTGTATGACCAGATGTGATCTCAACGTTCACCAATAACACGCGACGAGCGCCTGATTTGATCGCGTCATAGGCTTGCTTGATACCAAAAGTTGCAGCTGAACATGCAACGTTCATGTCATAGGCATAACCCTGAATACCCAACGCAGTTTGAATTTCAATTGAAACGGCTGGATATGCACGTTGAATGTTAGAGCACGACAAGATCACAACATCGATGTCTTCAGCAGTCACACCCGCATTTCCCATCGCTTGCTTTGCAGCAGCTACGCCCCATTCCGCTTGAATAGACAATTCATCATTTGAACGTTCATGCAATACTGGACGTAAACGTTTTGGATCTAAAATACCGCTTTTTTCAGCAACATAACGTGCTTTTACGCCAGATGCTTTTTCGATAAATTCTGCACTTGAACCACGGCGCGCTTCTAGCTCACCGGCTTCAATTTTTTCAGCATTATCACTGTTGTACTGTTCCACATAAGCATTTAAAGCTTCAACTAACTCTTCGTTAGTAATTACGTCTTCTGGATGATAAAGACCTGTACCCGTAATGCGGATGCCCATGTAAAACTCCTTTTAGAAATTACCTATATCTTAACTGATTCCGAGCTTATCCCATACTTTTTGCAAGCGGGATGGAGAAATTGGCATCTTGGTCTTCATTGGTTGAGAGAAAATAGAGATGCGTAACTCCTCAACCATGAAATACAATTCTTTAAGGCGAGTGTCATTTTTAAACTTAAATAATTTTTCCATCCATGGGTCAACTTGATCAATGGCAGAATTGTCCCTTTGTAGGTTATTTGGCAAGCGGTCTAAACGCAAGACTAATGCCTTCAAATATCTTGGAAATTCGAGCCACACATCGGAAGTTTTGCCATAAACAAAATCTGAAAGTTGCATCAAATCGAGTTGATCTTCAATGTCATCAATGTTCTTTCCAAACACAGAATCATCTAAAACCAACAATTTCCGACGTATATCCTGCCATTGAATATAGGTTTCAGTTAAAACGGCTAATGCTTGTTGCCCATGGGTTAAGAAAGATTTCTTTACATTTAAAATCAGGTTTTGGTACTCCTGCACATTGACAGGTAGCTCATTTATTGCAAGCTGAAGTGTGGCATAAACTAACATTTGCTCTAGTTTGGCTTTGTCACCTAGCGGTGAATAAGCCAATGCCAAGGGTTTAGAAATCTGTTTTTTCAACTGACGAACTAAGTCCCCCAGCTGCATATGAACCAAACGAATGATCCCTTCGCGGTGTTGTTTAACTGCTTCAAATTGGTCATTGAAGGTCTGAATCACCACACCCGATTCGTCTTTGGCATCCAACTCTGCAAAGCCTTTGACTGGAACAAGCGCTTGGTATTGTTTCACCACCACACCCGTGACTTTTTGTGATGCTTCGAACACAAAATTATCAGGGAAGGTTTTAAACTCACCTTTTAACTGCTTAACTGGGCTGTGAGTTTCCGTACGACAGCGTGCTTTGAGTTCATCTAGATCACGACCTTGCTCAATCACACGGCCTTTTTCATCAATGACTTTGATTAAAGGCAGCAGATATTGCTCAACGCGCTCCCAAGAAAAGTCCTTATCTGTGATTTGCTCACCACGTAGTTGGAACGCCAAGAAACTAAAAATATGCTCGCGCAAATGCACGGCATCGACACGATCCATCAATTTACGCGCTGTATCTGGTATTGGCACCAAGTGACGGCGTTTATCCTTAGGCAATGCTTTAAGCAAGGCTTCAATCAGGTCTTGTCGCCAACCAGGTATACCCCATGACCAAATATTTTCATCCACTTGCGGCAAAGCTTGAACTGGAATTTTGACCGTTGCACCATCTTCATCATGACTTGGGTCAAAACGATAACTTGCAGCCAAACGCAGTTCACCATTGCGTAGGTAGTCTGGAAATTGCTGGGTCGTTGGACGGTCATTCATCCAAAGCGCATCATCATCGATAAATAAATGCCGTGGATTTTTCGGTTCTACAGTTGCACGCCAGTCTTCAAAACTACGACGACTTGCCACCTCTTCAGGCACTTTTGCAGCATAAAATTGGTAGATGGTTTCTTCATCCACCACCAAATCACGACGACGCAGTTTATCTTCAACGCGCTCAACTTCTTCGAGTTTTAATAAATTGTGTTTTAAGAACGGCGGCGTAATACCCAAATGTCCCGTCGTCAACGCATCGCGTAGGAAAATTTCATGCGCCGCCAGATGATCCACTTTTTCATAATTAATCTGACGACGTGGCTCAATAATCAAACCAAATAAAGAAATTTGATCATAAGCATTCACCACACCAGCTTTTTTCGACCAATGCGGCTCAAAATAATGATGCTTCAATAAATCGCCTGCAGCCAATAGAATCCATTCAGGTTCAATTTTCGCCAATGTACGAAGATATACCTGAGAGGTTTCCACCATCTCAAAAGCCATGACCCAAGGTGTATTGGTTTTATGCAAGGTTGATGCAGGGAAAATACGTGCCTTTTGCTGACGCACCGCCATGAACACGTTACGTTCATCGGTTTTGTTGGCAATAAATGAAAGTAAACCCGTTAATAGCGCACGGTGCAGATTTTCATAATTGGCCTTCTTTTCATTAAAGGACAGTTTTAAGCCTTGAGCCAAATCCACCAATAGCTCATGGGTTTTTTTCCACTCACGGAGGCGTAACCAACTAAGGAAATGGTTGCGTGCAAAGGTTCGACGCTTATTTTCACTCATGTCACGGTTAGCGACTAAAGCTTCCCATAACTTGATATAGAACAAGAAATCTGAGTCAGCCTCACGGAACAAAGCATGTTTCTGATCGGCCTGCATTTGTTTATCCGCAGGACGTTCACGTGGATCTTGTACCGCTAAAGCAGCGACAATAATCAAGACTTCATTTAATACGCCAAAATGCGCTCCGCCCAAAATCATCCGTGCAAGACGCGGGTCGATTGGCATTTTCGCCATTTGCTGACCAATTTTGGTTAAAGCACCATTTTTATTATTCGCATGTTTTGTGCCTTGTTTTGCTTGGTTTTCCGAAGCAACTTGCGGTGCATACGCCGATTTTTCTTTTAAAGCACCTAATTCAATTAATAGCTTACGACCATCATTCACCAAACGATGATCTGGCGGCTCAATAAAATCAAAGTCTTCTAATTCACCAAAGCCCAAACTTTGCATTTGCAAAATAACCGAGGCCAAGTTGGTTCGTTTAATCTCAGGCTCGGTAAATTCAGGACGACTCATAAAGTCTTCTTCTGAATATAGTCGAATACACACACCCGGCGCGATACGACCACAACGACCTTTACGCTGATTTGCTGCCGCCTGTGATACAGCCTCAATCGGTAGACGCTGTACACGTGAGCGATAGTTATAACGGGATATCCGTGCAAAGCCACTATCAATTACGTAGCGAATATTCGGTACGGTTAAAGCCGTTTCTGCCACGTTGGTGGCAATAATAATACGTCGCCCACCGCCTGATGGATTAAAGATCTTTTGCTGTTCTGCCAAAGCCAATCGAGCATATAATGGCAAAACTTCGGTATGTCTTGGCCCAAACTTTTGCAGTGTTTCCTGTAACTCACGAATTTCTTGTTCAGTGCTGGCAAAAATCAAAATGTCGGCATGTTCAGGATGACCTTTTTCCTGCGCATCTTGAAAACATTCTTCTACAGCTGAAACCACGGCACGAGGTAAATTTTCTTCAAAATCGTCAAATTCATCATCATCACTGCCGACAATACTCAGCTCTGAAATCGGACGATAACGCAATTCTACAGGGAAGCTTCGACCTTCGACTTCAAAAATAGGTGCCCCATTGAAGTAATTAGAGAAGCGATTTACGTCTAATGTCGCGGAGGTAATGATAACTTTGAGATCTTTACGACGTGGCAAGAGCTGTTTGAGATAGCCCATGATGAAGTCGATATTTAGCGAACGTTCATGCGCTTCATCGATAATAATCGTGTCGTATTTATTTAAGAATCGGTCATTGGCCAGTTCAGCCAATAAAATACCGTCGGTCATCAAACGAACGATTGAATCTTGTGAACCTTGTTCATTGAAACGAACTTTAAAGGAGATCGACTCCCCCAGCTTTTCGCCCACTTCTTCGGCAATACGCTGCGAAACGCTACGTGCGGCCAGTCGACGAGGTTGCGTATGTCCAATCAAACCCGTTAAACCACGACCTGCAAGCATGGCAATTTGCGGTAACTGCGTGGTTTTACCCGAACCGGTTTCACCTGCCACAATAATCACTTGATGCTTTTGAATCGCATCGATCAGTTTGTCTGCATACTGCGTAACAGGTAAGTCTTGATTTAATTTAATATTTGGGATGCGGGCAATCCGTTCGCGGACTTTCGCATTCGACTTTTCAAACAGTTCTTTATGCTGCTTTTCGTTGGCGTCTTTTCCCTTACGCAATCGATTTAAACGGTGAACATCACGAGCCATCACCATCTGATCTACATTTAAATCTTTCGCCACCAAGAATACGCCTTACAACTACATGAAACCCGATATTCTACTCGGTTTCATCGCATTTCCCAATGCAACAATTGAAAACCCGAAGTGAATTTATCTGGCGCGACTGGCGTGGTGCGGTTTAGATCTCAAATCTGAAAATAGGATGAATTCGCCATATCCCCCTTCATCCGCCTAATTGAACAAAAGAAATGCTTCGCTGATGAGCGAATCGGCATGCCTAAAGATGGATTAAATCAACAATAGAAAAATTTAAATCACTTTTTTTAAATTTTACCCTTGAATTTTAAGGGGTGTGACTTCATGTCTGTGTAGGACGTTTAGAGTAGTTCCTGTCATTTAATCCTCACACAACTGCGGTTAAATGAGATGAAATACTGGTCTATTGGGAAATGAGTAAATCACTATTAATTCGGATTTTCCGATATTAGTTATGTAAAAATACTATTTCAGCAATAAGAAAAATTTCTGTACCCTATTGGAAATCAAAAACAAACCTCAATCATGGAGATAATGATGAGCTTAATTAATACTGAAGTTAAACCGTTTAAAGCTACTGCATTCCAAAATGGTCAATTCATCGAAGTAACTGAAGCTGATCTTAAAGGTAAATGGTCTGTTGTATTCTTCTACCCAGCTGACTTCACTTTCGTTTGCCCAACTGAACTTGGTGACCTTGCTGACAACTATGCAGAATTCCAAAAACTAGGTGTTGAAATCTACTCAGTTTCTACTGACACTCATTTCACTCACAAAGCTTGGCACGATTCTTCAGAAGAAATCAAAAAAATCCAATACGTAATGGTTGGTGATGCGAACTGGACTCTTGCTAAAAACTTTGACGTATTAATCGAAGCTGACGGTCTTGCTGATCGTGGTACTTTCGTTATCGATCCAGAAGGTAAAATCCAAATCGTTGAAATCAACGCTGGTGGTATCGGTCGTGATGCTCAAGAACTTCTTCGTAAAGTTAAAGCAGCTCAATACGTACACGCTCACCCAGGCGAAGTTTGCCCAGCTAAATGGAAAGAAGGCGATGCAACTCTTGCTCCTTCAATCGACCTAGTTGGTAAAATCTAATACAGATTAGATTGAACTGATTCAAAAACCACGCTTTATAGCGTGGTTTTTTTATGTCTATTATTGGCGAGCATGTACCTCTATACACCCTACTACGCAGTTCACACTTTATTCATACAACTTTAACGCTCTAGCACTTTCCACATATCTGTAGATATTCATCAAGTTAGAGATTACACAAATATAATAAAAATGAGCCGCAAACCTGATGGTCTAGACTTACATCTTTGTCGGTATTTCAGTATTTTTAACATGAATTTTAGGTCAATTGCTTATTTCAGGAAGATGTAAGCCCATGAAAAAATATTTCGTCTCGATCAGTTTAATTTTATGTTCGTTTACGACTTTTGCTGCCGTGAACTGCGAAGGTGAAATTAAAAACCAAAGTATTCGTGAAGATATTAGGGTCTGTTGACATTTGTTGATTAAAAAAATAGCGAGATAGTAAAATTAAATCGCCAAACCCAATTTTACACTCGCTATGCCTCGAACAATGCTAAATGATCAACACTGGTCCAAGTTACTTGCTATTTTCCGTCACTTTAATATTT
>NZ_VPEK01000185.1:0-1028 GCF_013417145.1 Acinetobacter sp. YH16044 | reverse complement strand
GGGAATTAGGCAGATGGGTTTTAATATACCTAATATTCTGCTTAGGCTATTTTTTTATGCTTTTAATATTCTATAAATCGTTATTTAATTGAATGGTAATAATTTTTGAATCTTTGAAATGACTAGAAGCAGATTTTTTAAAAAAACGTACCATTCTAATTATCGAGGTAAAGTATCTGTTGAGGATGCTGTTAAACATCAAACATATCTTGATGATATGAGAAAAGATGCTGTTTTTTATTGTGTAGATCATATCGAAAGTTCAATGATCCCACATAGTATGCTTCATAAAATAATTCAAAAGTTAAAAACTAAGCAAAATGATAGTTTAACTTTGCCAGAGAAAGCCTATTTAGTTCGTCAAAACCTTAATGCTTTACATAGTCTAGTTGAAGGTAAAATTTCTTTTAATCAATATAAGAAAGAAGTTGTTAATGACAGAATAAAGCATCAAGAACACTTAGAAGCAGAAAGATTACGCTTGGAAAAATTAAGAGAATTAGAACTAATTCAGTTAAAGAAACAACAAGAAAAATTAGCTCAGGAAAGAAAAGTTAGAGAACAAGCTGAACGTGAGCGTAGAAAAAAATTAGAATCTGACCCTAAATATATAGAGAGGCAAAAAGAAAAAAATTTAATAAAAAAATATGATATTTATCTCTATGACATAGTTGATAAGCATAGATCGAAGTTAATTAATATATTGAAATTATTAGATAATAATCAGAGATTATCTGAACAAGATGCTATTTGGTTAAATTCGGAAGGACGACAATTTTTTACAGATGAACTTAAGATAAAATTTCATCGTGTGGAAGCTGATTTTTATCTTAATGAATATAAGACAACCAAATTACATTGGCATGCTATTAATGCCTCTAGTCAATTAAGAAAAGCTAAAGCAAGTAAAGAGGCTGAAAAGTTTTTAGAAAATACTGAAATCTCACTAAATAAAAATAAAAAATTATTGTCAGCTTATTTCACTACATTGGGAGGAGTTAAGAGAGATATTAGAAAAGTCGATACAG
>NZ_VPEK01000184.1:0-1030 GCF_013417145.1 Acinetobacter sp. YH16044 | reverse complement strand
ATTTCTTCTGAAATTCGATTCGAGACAATGTCTGAAAAACTGTCTGAAATTGTACTGACTTGTTTTTTTAAAATTTCGACTTGCTGAATTGCGATGTTGGTCGCAGCACGCATATTATTTTGATAGCGCTGACTATTATTTTCTAAATGTTCAGTAAGCTGTTTAGCCTGAGCATCAGCATTTTTAATATGGGTGGTCGTCTGTTCAATATTTAGATTTGATGCTTGTAAACGGACAATTTCAAGTGCTTTTTGAGCAACTGAAATTTGCTGAACAACACTATTTAACTGCTTACTGACGTTTTGAATATCATCAAAACTTGATGCAATCTTGCTATCAAAATTTGATAGCGTTTCGATCAATTTCGGAAAGTTTGTACTGACTGTATCAGTCTTTGATGCAATGACTTTCAGTTGCTCCACAAGCTCAGACTTGGCTTTCTGAGCTTGTATGTCTTGGCTTTCAATCGTGCTGACAATGGCTGTCAGTAAATCAATAATCTCGCTGTTGTCAGTCATGTGACTGCTCCCAATTTTTAGTTAAAATGGTGAATAATCGTTATCGTTATCAGATTGTGGCTTGGGCTTTTCGGCCTTTTTTTGCTTCAATCGTTCAAGCTTCTGACTGAGTGTCTCAGTTGGTTCCGCTGTGGCATTTGGCGGGATATTGGATTCTTTGAGCCGTTCAAGTTTTTCCCGTAAATTAGTTGGTTCAGGCTTTTGATCTGCAAGCTCGTTGTCTATTAGCTGCTGTGCATTATTGATCTGATCAAGCAAGTCTTGCGCTTGCTCATAGTCTGATTTTGGCTTCGGTTTTAAGCTGTCCAATAGCTCTTTTTCAGCAAGTTTTTCACCGTTCAAAATCTTGTATGCAAGCTCCGCAGGCAATGGCACATTGATAAAGTTCAGATAGTCAGCTTCGGTTTGTTGCTTTGCTTTCTGCTGTTTGTTGTATTCGTGAACATCCATTTTATTGCCCTGAGCAACACGACTTTTTACCATTTCACCTTCGTGAACTGTTGCTGAAATTT
>NZ_VPEK01000183.1:0-1038 GCF_013417145.1 Acinetobacter sp. YH16044 | reverse complement strand
GGCTTTGTTGCACAAAGATTTGAAATACAAAGCCCCCTAATTGAGCCAAATTTAAGGCGTAACTTGGGTAAGTGGTCGACCTAATTCCGTAAATCTGTTGAGGACTGCTACACGTGCATGAATTTCATTGACTTGGCTATCAAATTTTCTTGCACTGAGTTTATCCCCCAATAATTTGATGCAATGCATCTTAGTTTCGACCAAACTTCGGCAATGATAGCCGGACCATTTTTTCCATAATGTCCTGCCTAAACGTTTAACTGTTCGAAGTAATTCATTTCGTGCTAGCGAGCTGATCTTTGTATCTTTCCATGGTTTCGCATTTTTTCTAGGTGGAATCACCGCATGCGCTTGCCGATCTGCAATGACCTGACGGCATTGCTTGGTGTCATAAGCTCCATCGGTATAAACAGAGTCAATCTGCTCATCTTGTGGAATCTGATCGAGTAAATCACCAAGCACTTGTGAATCACTCACATTATTTGTAGTGAGTTGAATAGCGCGTATTTGAAGGGTTTCAGCATCTATACCAATATGAAGTTTACGCCATTGGCGACGATATTCAGGTCCATGTTTCTTGCGTTTCCATTCGCCCTCACCTAGAAACTTCATGCCTGTAGAGTCTATGAGTAGATGCAGCCCATCGCTACTTTTTTGGTAGCTGATTGCAATATCAATATGCTTTTGTCTTCTACAAAGCGTACTGTAATCTGGTGCGGTCCAATTTAATCCACAAAGTTTAATCAGACTTTGCACACAGCCAGTGACCATACGTAAAGATAGACGGAATAAGGATTTAATCATTAAGCAGCATTGGATAGCTGCGTCGGAGTAGGTTTGATTTCGCCCTTGTTTGCCTTTTGATGGAGCATACCATTGCGTAGCAGGATCAAACCAAATGGCAATATTTCCGCGACTCATGAGTGCTCGGTTATATGCGGGCCAATTGGTTGTGCGATAGATTTTGTGTGTAGGCTTCTTCATTTGAAAATTATATCGCTGAAAAAGCCTTTACAGATAGGTTTGTGCAACAAAGCC
>NZ_VPEK01000182.1:0-1082 GCF_013417145.1 Acinetobacter sp. YH16044 | reverse complement strand
TAAGCTGTCATTAAAAAGTAAACATGTATTCTTTTCCGAATTGGTTTGATACTCTCTCCACCCATTGCTCTATTTTATCAGCTGTCATGACTTGAAAATCTCGCCAATAATATTTCATCTGCTTCCATACCATCTCGATTCGATTTAACTCAGGGCTATAAGCTGGAATAAAATACAAATTCGTCGAAAAGTTACTTTTAAGTAGCTCTCTGTAATCAGCCATCTTTTTACTTCTATGAATCGAGGCATTATCAACAATAAGAACCAATGGAAGGTTATAAGTCTGTTTTACTTGTTGAGCTATTCCAGTTAAATAGGCATAAAACCAAGTGCTTGTAACTGACTCTTGTAAACAACTTGTCACCAGTTCCCCCGTTGAAAGCAAACACCCCATGACATTAACTCGTTTTAATCTTATTGCATCAACCGCATGAACATCACCTATCTTTGTCCATGCATAGCGGTTATCAGGTGTAGATGAAAACCCTGTTTCATCAACATAACCTAATATAATTTCACCACGTGCCGCTTGCTCTCGTAATTTTTCAATCTGCTGTGTTGCTTGTTCAAATGCAATCGGATCTCTTTTTTTTCAAGCTATGACGGGTACGCTTGAAGACCATACCTGAATCACGTAAAAACTTACGAATGGTTTCAACAGACACGGACACTTCGTATTCTTCATGTAGTTTGACTCGGATTTGTTCTGCATTGAGTGGACTTGTATTGACCCAATCTAGGATTTTCGCCTGATAGTCTGAGATCAATGTATTGGGCCGACCTGAGCGATGACCTTCTTTAATCGATTCAAACTCATACAATTCCCAACGTCGGCGTTGTAGCCTTATGGTTTCTGGGATACGTTCTTGTAGAGTGGCAACTTCCGCAACACTTTTACCTTCAGAAAGCCAGAGAATAGTTTGGGCACGTTGTCTTTCACGCCAATGTTTTGCATGCTTGGCCAGAAAAATGAGTCGTTCTCGCTGTTCTAAACTAAGTGGTACAGAAACAATTCGAGGCATGGGTGAACATCTGTTAACTAAAAAAACTTTTTCGCATGATTAGTTATTTTTGTCAACTTA
>NZ_VPEK01000181.1:0-1108 GCF_013417145.1 Acinetobacter sp. YH16044 | reverse complement strand
AAATAATCATTGATGAAAGATATAAAGGTGACTTTTATAACATAGATAAGCTATTCCCAATGAATCTAAACACAGGCCAAACAACAAAAATAGGTTATGCAAGAAGGATAGACTTTCCTAATAAATTCGCAATCTTGCTAACCTGGGATGATGAATACAGAAAAGGTAATAAAGAACAAATTGAACTAACAAGCTAAAGCAAAAAGGCTGTTATCTGATTTAGGCTTATCTGCTGTCATTTGTTAATAGTAGATAAGCCTTGATAGATGTAATATAACGTACTAATTTTTAATATATTTCTATTGGAAAAAATAATGTTTGAATCATTTAAGTTAAGAATAAAACCAATAAGTAATGCGCTTGAGTTAGATCAATTCGAATCTCAAGTTTTTCAAAGCCTTAACGACAGAATTGAATCAGACTTTCAACTACTTGATTTCATAACTCACCAGTTATTCTTAGCTAGAAAATCTACTAATCAAAATGTTATTAACTTAATTGAGTATTCATCTTTTACGCAGCTTGAGTACTTAGAATACCCTTTTTATCCTACAGCAATGGATACAAAAAATAGTCTTTCAGACTATTTGGATAAAATGGTCAATATATTAATAAGTAAAAATTTCCAACTTGAGAATGTTGAAAATAGTAAGGTAAGAATCCTAAAAAAAATTATTGCCCACAATGCACAGAGAATCAGAAATACTCGTATTGAACAACTAAAAATTCGGTTAGCTGAACATGTAAAAAATCATACTCCCTTCGAATATGCTGCACTAAGACAACAGTCTCTTCAATCTTTGAATATTAGTTATAAACAAGGTACAGAGTCTTGGAATGCTTTGCCTCTTATAGAAAGTAATTTAGAGGAAAATATTAATTTCTATAATGAGGCAAGTCATACTTTTTATTTCAATGTATTAACTTTTAAGAAGGATAATCCAACCTACGAGCTTACCCCTATTGAATCTATTTCTCATTCTCTGACTTACTTAACCCTGAATGCTTGTATGGTTCTCATTGAACCTGCCCTACAAACTTACTACGCTGAGATAGAGAAGCAAATTAATGACTCTGTAGAATCAAGAGTTATTAGAAATAATCTAAA
>NZ_VPEK01000180.1:0-1109 GCF_013417145.1 Acinetobacter sp. YH16044 | reverse complement strand
TTACTATTCAACTATTCAATGAAATAGCAAATATTCACTCAGTATCTTTTAATATTGATGGGGAAATTATTAATATAAAGAATGATCATGCTACTAGTTTTGATCAAGCTGTAGGGGCTAACTATTCACAAGCTACAATGGTTGTAAGTTACAGCATTTTAACTAAAATTCTGCAATCAAAAAGAACATGGATGAAAGTATCAACTAGCAAAGGCGCACATGAAGTAGCCATTGTAGATGGTACTGTAGATAGTAAGGCTTTTAATGCACTTAAAAGATTTGATGCTCAAGTAAAAGAAGCATCTGCTAAATAGTTATAGACTTACTACCTTTTAGTGTAGGCGGTGCAAAATAATTTGCATCGTTCTTCTCTCTCTACGTGAATGAGTGAGCATAATTGCCTTGCTAATTTATTTCTATTCACGTACAGCGTTCAATCTGATAGGCTTATAAGCAATAAACAAGTAAATGTTGGTATTGAATATGGCAATTACAACTAAACCTCGTGGCAACCTATCTAAAGCTGTAGTATTAGAATTAGTAAAGGATGCAGCTCCTGAACAGATAGCAACTCTATTTACAGGTAAAGATAATAAACCTTGTACATTGGTATCACGTACTCGTACAGTAGAGCTATTAGGTTTAACAGGTGCTAAAAAGAAAGCTGTAGAAGAATATACATACCCTGCTAAACGTAAACCTCGTAAAGCTGTAGTTAAACGTGGTACTGATTCAAATACAGTTAGCAAGGATGACTATAAAGACTTGAGCAATGACAAACTAATCAGCTCTATTAAAGAATACAAAGCTAAACTTAAGGCTATGGAAGAACAACTATCTGAACGTCTTAAATAACAGACAATAAAAAAGGGGGCTTATATAGCTCCCTTATTTGTTGCTAGGTACATATCCCACACTTTCTAGGTATGTCATCCATTCCTTAATATAGAAAGCATCTGATAGCATTGTAGCTATTCGTTCTGCATAATCTTCTATACTCTCTCCAACATTGGCCTTGTAATGGTTTTGGAAAGCTATATCTCTACTTAACTTATCACCAAACATAAGGCATTGTTTAATACCTAGTCCTGTAAACATATCTACAGTAT
>NZ_VPEK01000179.1:0-1110 GCF_013417145.1 Acinetobacter sp. YH16044 | reverse complement strand
TCCGCAAGAAATCATCAATGAAGTCAAAAGAAGACATGCAAACAACCCCATTGAGAATAATTAAAGGTAATAAATTATGCGCACAGATCTACTTTTAGAATTAGCTGATTTTTTAGAAAAACTTGATCCCAATAGATTTGATATTCGGACTTGGAGAAGACCGTCTAAGGACTCAGTTGGCTTCGTGAGTGATGAACAACGTCTCACTGACTGTAAGACAGTTGCTTGTGCTATTGGATGGGCGGTGACTTTGACAAAGTGGGAGGATGCAGGATTCTATATGGACACCTTAGCAATCACACAAGAGCATCTGAATAACCCATTAAGTACGCCATACACTATGGCTATTGTGAAATGGCAAGGTGACTCAGATATCGATTCTTATGATGCTTTACAAGCAGGATTAGATCTTCCAATAGGTATGGCTGAGGTCCTTTTTGACTTCAATAATTATGCTGATGAAGAGTTTACAAGTGCTCAAACGGTGGCTGAAAGAATACGTGAGTTTTGTAATACCCCATCAGAAGAACTTATGGATTTAGTGGTTTCCTATACTGATACTGAGTAATTCCTACAGGCATAAAAATTAAAAAAACAAATGATAGGCTTGATTATATAATTTATATAAATTATATTTTTTATATAAGTTTTATAATCAAGGAGCTATCTGTGACACATGATGAAATTTTCAATTCAATAGTTAGTGCTGTAAATAACGCACCTCGTAATCAGCAAACTGCGGAATTACATATTCAAATGATTAAGTACGCAGATCAACTAAAAACAATTACATCTAAAGAGTTTTGTGAAGAAACAAAACTTCCTATTGGGTATGGCTCTGAATTTAGCAAAATGCGCAATATAACTGAGCGATTAAAAGCTGCTGGTTTAGATGTATCTAAACTTTAAATTTTATTAATATTTTTACAGAAGAGTCTATTTTGAAAGTTTTATCTTTGTTTTCTGGTTGTGGTGGTATGGATCTAGGTTTAGAGGGAGGATTTCTCGCTCATAAATCTTCCATAAATAGTGATATATATGCCTCACATGTTTTAGACCATGATGAAAACTATGTCCACTTAAAGAAAACAGGATTTGAAACTGTTTTTG
>NZ_VPEK01000017.1:0-63593 GCF_013417145.1 Acinetobacter sp. YH16044 | reverse complement strand
TAAAGCTCGTAGTATTCATGGATTTCTGAGTGGGATTTACGCATCGTTATGTGCATATCAACTTAATCATCAAAATAAACCAACAATTCAAATTATGGAATCATTGGCTTAAGCGGGATTCGGGTTAGTTAAGATATTATCTTCACTTACTTCTATGGTTTCTTTGCTAAGAATGTTTTCACATTCGACAGTGATAAAATAATTGTATTCGGTGTGGAATAAGCTTTCAAAATCACTCATTTGTTTAGGGCTAAATGAACTGATGGGTTGTTCTCTGGGAATGTTTTCAATGGCACTGTCTAATGGAAGGTTTTGAATGTATTCGCTATTAATTTTGTTAATTATTCTATTCTCAAGATTTATCATTTTAGTTTGCTGTTTGTAGTGGATTGAATTTATTTAAAAATTTAAATAAACATTCAGGGAGAATTTAACTCCCCGAAGTCGTTCAGTGAATAATCGTCTATTTATCTTTCGGCTCTGGTGGTGTCATACCAAACTGTAAATAAGCCATATTGGTGGCAATACGTCCACGCGCAGTACGCATGACATAGCCTTGCTGAATGAGGTAGGGCTCGATTACATCTTCTAGCGTCCCTGAGTCTTCTGCCATAGCAGCAGCTAGAGCTTCTACACCTGCAGGGCCACCATCAAAACGCTCTAGTAGCATTGATAAATAACGGCGGTCTAGCGTATCTAAACCATCTTTATCGACATTTAGCATGTCCAAAGCACGTTGAGCCATCTCTTGGGTTACTTCACCTGTGCCTTTGACTTGCGCATAATCACGGACCCGGCGTAATAAACGGTTTGCAATACGAGGTGTCCCACGAGCACGGCGTGCAACTTCTTGAGCACCTTCGGCGGTCATGGGCACATCCATCAAGTTGGCAGAACGAGTCACAATATGCGTTAAGTCTTTGACAGAATAGAACTCTAAACGTTGTACGATACCGAAACGGTCACGTAAAGGAGAGGTCAGTAGGCCTGCACGAGTCGTCGCTGCAACAAGAGTGAAGGGTGGTAAATCCAGTTTGATCGAACGGGCAGCAGGGCCTTCACCAATCATGATGTCGAGTTGGTAATCCTCCATCGCTGGATAGAGAATTTCCTCGATGACCGGTGAAAGACGATGGATCTCATCAATAAATAAAACATCACCTTCTTCGAGGTTGGTTAGCATTGCAGCCAAATCGCCTGCACGCTCAAGGACAGGGCCAGAAGTGGATTTTAGGTTACCACCCATCTCACGGGCAATAATATTGGCCAGTGTGGTTTTACCTAAACCCGGTGGGCCAAAAATTAAGGTGTGATCGAGTGCTTCTTCACGGCCACGTGCAGCACCGATAAAGATTTCCATTTGTTCACGGACGACAGGCTGCCCGATGTAGTCATCGAGGGAAGTTGGACGAATGGCGCGGTCGAAGTGGTCTTCGGGTTTTTCTGAACCACTGATAAGACGGTCTTGCATAATTATTTAACTAATCTCTATATCGTTGTGGAAGAATCACAGCCTCAAAAAGCGATTGAACTTTAAATGCCATTGTATAGGCGATTCTCACTTTTGACTGGGCAAAAGTGACAAAACCCATTTGTTAAACTGATGCTACGTCCTTGTAGCAGAGTTTAACGGCGACATCCTTGTCGCCTGCGTGATTCACATACTGTCTATAACTCTAAAAGGCAAAGGATGCAGTGCTCATTAGAAACTAAAAATTATTTATTCATCGACTTTAATGCAGCGCGAATGATGTCGCTGGCTTCAGTATAATCAGCTTTGACGGCATTAATCAGTTTTTGTGCTTCAGCAGGTTTATAACCTAAAGACTGTAAGGCCGCTTCAGCTTCAGCTACGGCAGAGTTGCCCGTAAATTGAATTTGTTCAACAGTTGAATTGGTTGGTGCAGTGCCTGAAGCCATGGCTTTAAAGCGATCACGTAACTCAATCATGAGGCGTTCAGCGGTCTTTTTGCCTACACCCGGAACTTTGACTAAAGTGTTTACATCTTCATGTTCAACCGTGTGAATCAGCATTTCAACACTTAATGTTGATAAAATGCCCAGTGCCATTTTAGGGCCTACGCCGTTAACTTTTAAAAGTGTGCGAAAAATCAGTTTTTCTTGAGCATTGCTAAATCCATACAGCAGTTGTGCATCTTCACGAACAGCCAGATGTGTCCACAGGGTAATTTTTTGACCTTTTTGTAGTTGGCAAAATGTTGAAAGTGGGGTGTCAATTTCATAGCCCACACCATTTACATTGAGTAATACCGTTGGTGCTTCCAATGCCAGCACTTCGCCAATTAAACATCCGATCATGTCATTTATTCACTTTATTTCAGTTTAGTCTGAGCCATTTGCTCAATTTCAATTTGTTGTGAGATTAGCGTGAAGGCCAGCGAATTACTAGCCTTCACATTTTTTCAGGTTTAAAAGAAACCAACTTTATTACCTTGAAGTTCTTGTGCAAGGTTATAAGCCTGATGATCTGAAAACTTAGAGATGATATCGAGTACTTGCATGATGTTTTCATAATGCGACATACCAAAATGTGCTCCTGAACGATGTAAAATAGACATCAATCGTTGCTCTTTAAAGCTCAAAGTTTTATTTGGCGTGGTCAGTGGAATAAAGGCATCCAAAATATTTTGCAAACTTTGGTGTGCAATAATTTCCAAACCTGCTTTATGTGGATGTTCAAAGATTTTATCACGAGCCAGTTCTTTGGCACGGTTAATCCCGATTTCAATATCTTCACTGCAATATTGCAATAAACTGCCTTTTAGTTGGCCAGTCAAAATTTCATTATGATGACGTGCAAAAGCTGTAGTTACTTCTTCAACCAAACGCTTCATCACACGGCCACGCAAAGCGGCAATTTTCTGCTGCCATGTGGTATCGGTCATTGCAAGTTCGGCAGGAATACCATAATCACCAATCAGGTCAAGGAAAATTGGCTCAACTTCGTTATAACTCAACATATTGAGAATAATGCCATCTTCCAAATCAATCAGGGCATAACAAATATCATCTGCGGCTTCAAGCAAATAGGTCAACGGATGACGACAGTAGTGATATTCGCCCAGTTGAATTAAACCCAATTGTTCTGCAATTTGCTGCAAGATTTCTTTTTCTGCTTGATAACAACCAAACTTTGCTCGTTGGCTTGCAGGTTTATTGCCTTGCGATGCAATGGTTTTTGAAAGCCACGGGTATTTTAAATATGCACCTAAAGTTGCATAGGTTAAACGCATACCACCATCATTCGGGTGATAGTCAATTTTAGTCAGTAAACGTAAGCCTTGTGCATTACCTTCAAACTGACGAACATCGGCTTCTTCTTCAGGGCTTAAGTCCTGTAAAAAGTCTGTATGTGATGCATCATCAAACCATTCGCGAATGGCATATTCACCAGCATGCCCAAAAGGCGGGTTGCCAATATCATGTGCTAAACAAGCGGCTTGAATAATCGCGCCAACATCGGCAGGCGAAATCCACATTGGCAATTCATCTTTAATTTTTTCCGCAGCCAACATCCCCAATGAACGTCCAATACAAGACACTTCTAAAGAGTGCGTCAGGCGAGTATGAATGCCATCATGTTGGGTTAATGGATGGACTTGGGTCTTGCGATTAAGCTGTCGAAAACTCTGCGAAAATATAATGCGGTCATAGTCTTTGTGGAAGGGGCTACGTGCCTGTTCAGAACTGTGTTTATTGCTACCAATACGAACTGTAGAAAGAAGTTCAAGCCAACGCATTTGAGTCATTTATCATTATTCAATTATTACTTGAATTGAATAATGCCAAACTTAGCAAAAAAGCACTAGTGTGGGACGACACAACTTGTCTTAAAAGATGTATGAGTGATTTGCCTTAATGAAATGTAAAACAAAACAGAAATTTAAAAATGGGCTGTTAGTATAGATGGGCAAATTTTACCTTTTATCCCATTTTTTAATTTTCAATGAGAATAATTTAAATGTATAGAAAACAATTTCTTCCTACGTTGACTGCACTAAGTTTGGGCGTTACATTTTTTTTGTCAGGTTGTACAAGTTTCAACACAGAAAAAAATATAACGAAAGTGCAGCCAAACCAAAATGTTGCTGCATCAGAAAATAGCATGATGCATCATTTACAAACATTTGAAGAAATTGCGGAACAAAATGGTGGCAATCGTGCAGTAGGTACAGCAGGTGGATTGGCTTCTGCACAATATATTCTTGAACAAGCCAAGAAAGCAGGCTTGCACGCGCAAATGTTGCCATTTGAAAATCGAGAAAAGACCGTTGGGCAAAATATTGTGATTGAGATTGAAGGGCAATCCAAAGATACCGCTGTGATTGTCGGCGCACACTATGATTCGGTGAAAATGGGGCCTGGGATTAATGATAATGCTTCAGGCGTTGCAGTATTGTTAGCATTATTACAAGACTATGCGAAGCAAAAGGTAAAACCTAAACACACACTATATCTTGCCTTTTGGGATTCGGAAGAGGTTGGTATTGCAGGTTCACAAGCTTTTGTGAAATCACTCAGTGAGAAACAGCTTCAAGGCATTCAAGCCTATATCAATGTTGATATGGTGGGAACAAAGAATCCGAATATCATGATTGCCGATGGTGACCATTCATCAATTGGAGAAATGGCGGCACAGTTTAAAGCCAATGGACTTGCACAAAGTGATTATCAGCCAATCTTAGACAGCATGAGTCAATTACCTAAGCACCCGCAGGATGCTGCATTAGAACAAAGTATGCGTCAATATTTTAAAACCAATAATATGCAGATTAAAGATGATGTAACGACTTTAACAGCAAGCGATACTTTGCCATTTTTAGGGAAAGTTCCCGTTACTTCACTAATTTTATTTAATGAGCAAATGAAAGGTGATGAACTCGAATTTGCACCGTGCTACCACAAGGCTTGCGATACGATTGATGGTGTAGATGTAAACTCACTGAACTTAGCCCTTAATGTTATTCAACATCTATTGTCAGATTTGAATAAATAAAATGTTTCAATTTCAAATGTGAATTGATTTTAGTCTTTTATGAATTTCAGGTTTAAATCTCACACATTTAGACCTGAAATTCATTTTCAATATAGTTTGAACGCTTGATTAAAAAGTGAGTTGTTGTTGAAAAATAAAACATTTTTATAGTTTGAATATTATTCTTAGGGTGAAATGAAAAAATCAGATAATTTTGTGTTAATCTGTGCGACTAAATTCAATTTTATTATTTAAAAATAAAAGCATTATTGCCTAAACTTCCCGATATAAGCACTACAATTTCACTTTCACATCTAGCTGATTTAACTAATACACAGTAGAATATGCGCTCTCTTCAAGTCACATTGTGGCATGGTCCAAAAGATCAGCCCGTGGAGCCAAAATCAGCATGTTTATCGTTGCCGGTGCACCTGCACATTCATCTTTTAAGAAAACTCAACTCTTAAACCGTTTAGCGTCAATGAGTTCTGTTCAATCTTTCGATAGCCAATGGGTTTATTTATTTGACCAAGCGCTCGACGAGCAACAACAGCAATCTGCTTTACAGCTTTTAAACGATGGTGCATCTTTTGAATTACGCCAAGCTGCAAGTGATGAAGTTCAAATTTTAGTGACACCACGTGTGGGCACAATTTCTCCTTGGTCATCAAAAGCAACCGATATTTTTGCCAACTGTAATACGCCTGTACACCGCCTAGAACGCGGTGTTTTGTTTACCTTAAAAGGTATTACAGACGTTTCAAACGAAGTAAAACAAGTATTGCATGACCGCATGACCGAAAGTGTGTTTAACCACATTAACGATGCTGCAGCGTTATTTGTTGAAACTGAACCAAAACCTTTAAATAGCATTGATATTTTGGGTGAAGGCAAAGCGGCATTGGTAAAAGCCAACAGTGAGTTTGGTTTTGCCTTGTCTGATGAAGAAATTGATTATTTAACCGAAGCATTTATCAAGTTAGGCCGTAATCCGCATGACATTGAATTGATGATGTTTGCACAAGCCAACTCTGAGCACTGCCGTCACAAAATCTTTGGTTCTGAATGGACAATTGATGGCGAAGTACAGCCATTGTCATTGTTCCAAATGATCAAAAATACTTATAAAGAATCACCAACAGACGTATTGTCGGCTTACAAAGACAACGCTTCGGTGATTGTTGGTTTTGATACGCAGCGTTTCTATCCGAAAAAAGATGCTGCAACAGGTCACTACGTTTATAAATATAAGAGCCAAGCTGCCCACATTCTTATGAAAGTGGAAACACACAACCACCCAACTGCAATTGCACCATTTGCAGGTGCTGCGACAGGTTCGGGTGGTGAAATCCGTGATGAAGGCGCGACAGGTCGTGGTGGTAAACCAAAAGCAGGTTTAACAGGCTTTACAGTATCGAATTTAAATATTCCTGGTTTTGAACAGCCTTGGGAAGAAAACTATGGCAAGCCTTCACGTATGGCATCGCCATTACAAATTATGATTGAAGGCCCATTGGGCGGTGCAGCGTTTAACAACGAATTTGGTCGTCCTGCGTTAAATGGTTACTTCCGTACTTTCGAGCAAAACGTGAATGGTGAAGTAAAAGGCTTCCATAAACCAATCATGATTGCAGGTGGTTACGGCAACATTCGTCCAGACCATGTCGAAAAAGACCCAATTCAGCCAGGCGATTTATTAATCGTTTTAGGCGGCCCTGCGATGTTGATCGGTTTAGGCGGTGGCGCTGCATCTTCTGTAGATAGCGGAACCATGGGTGAAAATCTTGACTTCGCTTCAGTACAACGTGAAAACCCAGAAATGGAACGCCGTTGCCAAGAAGTGATTGATACATGCTGGCGTTTGGAAGATGCTAACCCAATCGTATCAGTGCATGACGTGGGTGCAGGTGGTATTTCGAACGCAATGCCTGAGTTGGTGAATGATCACGAACTAGGTGCTGTACTTGATTTGCGTAAGATTCCATCTTTAGAACCAGGCATGTCACCAATGGAAATTTGGTCAAACGAAGCGCAAGAGCGTTATGTATTGGCCATCCGTCCAAGTTCTTTAGAATTATTTGAATCAATCTGTGCGCGTGAGCGTTGTCCGTTTGCAGTATTGGGTGAAGCGACTGAAGCGCGCCATTTAACCGTTGAAGATCCATTGTTTGAAAACAAAGCTGTGGATATGCCAATGCAAGTGATGCTTGGTGGTACACCACGCATGAGCCGTTCATACGAAACCATTGAACGTAAAGGCGATGACTTCACTGCTGAAACAGTAACAGATTTGAAAGATGCGATTTACCGCGTTCTTAAGAATCCAACTGTTGCATCTAAATCGTTCCTCATCACCATTGGTGACCGTTCGATTACAGGTATGGTTGCACGTGATCAGTTCGTCGGTAAGTGGCAAGTGCCTGTAGCGGATGCTGCAGTAACAACGACTAGCCTTGTTGGTTATACAGGTGAAGCGATGGCAATGGGTGAGCGTCCACCAGTTGCGTTGTTGAATCCTGCTGCTTCTGCACGTTTATCTGTAGCAGAATCAATTTCAAACATCATGTCTGCAAAAATCGACCAGATCAGTGACATTAAATTGTCTGCAAACTGGATGGCTGCAGCAGGTCAACCGGGTGAAGACCAAGCGCTATTTGAAGGCGTTAAAGCCATCGGTATGGAAATGTGTCCTGCTTTAGGTATCGCAATTCCTGTAGGTAAAGACTCATTGTCTATGCGTACAACTTGGAATGATGACGGTGTTGATAAATCTGTAACATCTCCTATGACAGGCGTGATCACAGCATTTGCACCTGTAACAGATGTTCGCAAAACATTAACACCTGAACTTAAAAATATCGAGTCTGTACTTCTACGTATCGATCTTTCTAAAGGTCAATTCCGCCTTGGCGGTTCGATCCTTGCTCAGGTTTATAAAGCAATTGGTTCTGTAACACCTGATGTAGACAGTTTTGATGACTTCAAAGCATTCTTTGCATTGGTTCAAGACTGGAACAGCCGCGATCTAATCAAGGCTTACCATGACATCGGTGATGGCGGCCTATTGGCGACTGTTGCAGAAATGATGTTCGCTTCACGCCTAGGTGTAGCACTTGAAGATCAATCTACTGCAAGCTTGTTTGCAGAAGAAATTGGTGCAGTGCTTCAAATCAGCAAAGCAGATTGGGCTGCCTTAGAAGCTGAAGTTGCAGCGTCTAGCCTTAAAGATGCAATTGCAGTGGTAGGTACTGTAAATGATACAGATACTTTAACTGTAAATGGTTTGAGCTTAGACCGTGCTGAATTACAGCAAGCATGGACTGAAGTGTCACATCAAATCCAACGTCTACGTGACAACGTAGAAACTGCGGATCAAGAATATGCGTTAATCGCTGACAAATCACATGCAGGTTTAATTGCAAAACCAACATTTGATTTGAACGAGCCTATCGAAGCACCGTACATCAATGAACGCCGTCCAAACATGGTGATTCTGCGTGAACAGGGTGTAAACGGTCATGTAGAAATGGCTGCTGCATTCGATAAAGTCGGCTTCAACACTGTAGATGTACACATGAGCGACTTGCTTGCTGGCCGTATCAGTCTTGATGACTTTGAAGGTTTAGTCGCGTGTGGCGGTTTCTCTTACGGTGACGTATTGGGCGCAGGCGGCGGTTGGGCTAAATCTGTATTGTTCAATCCTAAACTTCGTGACCAATTTGAGAAATTCTTCAACCGTGATGAAACTTTCTCTCTAGGTATTTGTAACGGCTGTCAAATGTTGTCTCAGCTTGCACCACTCATTCCGGGTGCAGACGCTTGGCCTCGTTTCCACCGCAATACTTCAGAGATGTTTGAAGCTCGTGCTGTAAACGTACGCGTTGAAAAATCAAATTCTGTATTGTTAGAAGGTATGGAAGGTTCGATTCTTCCTATCGCTGTAGCACATGGTGAAGGTCGTGTGGTTACAAGCGCAGAAAACATTGCAGCACTCAATGCAGGCGATCAAGTGATCTTGCGTTATGTAGATAGTCAGGGCAACCCAACGCAGCATTACCCAATGAACCCGAATGGTTCGCCAGAAGCGATTTCAGGTGTAACGTCTAAAGACGGTCGTGCAACGATTATGATGCCGCACCCTGAACGTAACTTCCGCGCGATTCAGCATTCTTGGAAACCAGAAGATTGGGATCAAGACGGTGCTTGGTTACGTATGTTCCGTAATGCACGTAAATTTATTGGTTAATCTTAGATAGATAAATCATAGAAAAGAGCCGCCTTCGGGTGGCTTTTTTATGGTTAAAATTTACCAAAAGATATATTAATTATTGTGAATGCTTGTTTTTACACATATAATCGCTTTCGATTTTTAACCACCTGCGGGTGGTTTTTTGTTGGTTTTAAATTTTTATTTCTCCCACTGAACTTGGTTTAGATTTTGCTTTTATATTTGTGGAAACATGCTAGTGTGTATTTTATGCACAATAACTATGCAAGATTAAAGACAGCAAGATAAAAGAAAGATGGATAACTAAACGAGTTCAGTATCAACACTCATGATGAGGTGATGACATGATTAAAACAGCGGAATATTCGGCAGTTGATAAGTCTGCGCTGCGTAAAAAGGGCTGGAAGCTTTTTGGTGCAGTCGTGTGTTTGCAGTTGGTGTTTTTAGTTTTGGGTTATGCTTTACAGATGTAATATTTGAACAATTGAAACCGCCGTGAGGCGGTTTTTATAAGCCTTCCGCGTTAGATGGTAACCAAGCACTATATTTTTCTTTCAATTGCTTTTTAAACTTCTCATCCCAAATAATAAAATCAATCCCACCATCATAAGGTGCAACAATAATTTTTTTTTCAAATGAAATGAGAAATGCATGAATTTCTTCATTTGCAATTTTTAATAATAAATCATCATGTTTTTTAGGCTCCCATATTATTTGAGTGTATAAGGGTATAAAACAGATATCATTTTCATCACCATCATCAAAGTATTCAGGATCTATCTGATGTAGATTCATAGAAGGTGATTCTATTAAATTGTAGGAAATGATTTTTCTTCTATCATATTCAGGGTGAAAACGATCTGGATCTGGCTGAGAATAATGTGGCGTAACATAATTACCTGTCACAAGGTAAACCGAGGTATCTAAGCCTAAACAATCTGTGATGATCTGATTTTGACGATCTAATAAAAGTAGCTCTTCTTCTTTTGAATCGGCATAACGTTTAGACTCGGGCAAGCTATGCATACGAAACCAATATTCCGAAAAATAAAATTTTAATACGTATGGAATAGGTACTTTATTTGGAAAATATTTATTCCATAGTTGTTCAAAAGTTTCAGTCATAGTGAATTTTTTGTTTATTTTTAATGGATTTATTATAACTTAGTATGAAAAAAAACCTTTTATTTATTTAAGTTTATACTCAAACAAATTTATTATGTTCCCAGTATCTCACCTTAAATCCACAAAAATTGCCTTTTTGAAGCGGGTTCAGGTGGTAAAGGTAATTCTGAATACTATGTAGGAACAGATTAGACACGATTTCATTTGAACATGTAATAGTAAAACGCCATCTATTGATGGCGTTCATTTTGCAGGATCTAAGTCATCTATATTTTTTAGAATGATGAAACATCTAACTCCACAATTTAATGGGCGACATCTATGTCTCAGGTTCCGTGATCAAATATCCAATTTAAATTAGATGCTCGTCATTTTATGATTCTATTTAAATCACTAACTGAACCTGCTTTAACACCGCCTTCAACGTATTTTCATAATCAAACGCATCATTAGTGCTGTCTTGATAACGCCATGCCACATAACCATCTGGACGAACCAACACAGCACCTGACTCGTGAATTTCAGATTTAGCATTCCATGTACCATAAACGTCACGGTATTCACGAGAACCAATTTGAATCACATCTAAATAAGGTAGATTCAACGATTCAGCAGCAGATTTCCAACCTTTGCCTGAAAGACCTGTCAGTAGGGTGAAACGACCATGCCCTGTAATATCTAACGTTGATTGCTTATCGCCTTTGGCATCAATAATCCAAGTATGTGGAACTTTAGCCCCCGGACGCGTGGTTGCTTGCAAGTAAAGCTGTTGATCTTTCTCAAAGACTTCCGCTTCAGATTCAGCAATCATGGCATTGGATGTATAACGCTGATTCAGCTCTACACCTTGGGCATTAAACTCAAAGTTTTTAATTTCTAAGGCTTGATAAAGCTTTTGACGTATTTCTGCAGCTTGTTCATCTTCTGCAAAAATACGTTGCATCATTTGAGCTTGAGTTGTGATGCCTTGGTCAAAACCAAATACCTCTTTGAGATGCTTATAGTCAAAGCGAGATTGATTGGCACGCGCCACGATTTGCTTGCCAACAGGCGCACGCTCTAATGTATAAGAATCAAGTAGAGTAGGAGCAGCCCAACCTTTAATGGCATATGCCAATTTCCAACCGAGGTTAAAAGCATCTTGCATACAGGTATTTGAACCTAAGCCACTTGATGGTGGATGACGATGTACCGCATCACCGCCGCAGAATACACGACCTTTCGAGTATTCAGTTGCCCATGTTTGGTTCACATACCAATAAGACAATTTTTGAATTTCGTCATTTTCTACTTCAGCACCGACAAAGGCATTTAAACGCGCACGGACTTGCTCTTCGGTGACTTGTGGTTCGCCTTTGGAAATATCAAAGCCCCAACCCATAATCCATTCATTCCACGGTGTAATGGCACGGAGTAAGCCCATGCCCAGATCACCAAAGCTCGCTTCTGGGTTAACAATCCATTGCAAAATAGCAGGGCGGTTTTTCACATATTGTGAAAGATCTGCTTTAAACGTGACATAGACTGTACCTGCGCGAGACATCACCCCTTCCAGGGGTAAATCAAGCTGTTCAAGGACTTTGGATTTTGCCCCATCCATACCGACCAAATATTTGGCACGTAAGCTGAATTCAGTATTTGTAATACGATTTAAAAAGGTTGCTGTTACACCATGCTCATCTTGCATATGGGACAAATATTCAGTATTAAAATTATAAATTGCACCACGTTCAGCCGCATTTTTTACCAACAAAGCTTCCATTTTCGGCTGAATGAGATCGACCAATGGACAAGGACTGCCTTTAATATAATCGCCATGACGTTCATCACCGGTTCCCCAAGCACTCATGCGGGCAATTTCTTCACCGACAAGACTGGTGGTAATGAGGCTTTCACCCATTTGTTCCCAAGGTGTGGCAATGTCGAGAACTTGTTCTTCGATACCTAAGTCACGTAACACTTCCATCGCACGTTGGTTGGTAATATGGGCACGCGGACTATTGGCTAACCAATTAAATTGGGTAAAAAGCTGAACCTGAATACCGTAATTTGCCAAGGCCAAACCTAAAGTAGAACCTGCAGGCCCTGTGCCAATAATCAGAACATCGGTATCGTATTGCTGTGTCATACAAAACTCTATGTGTATGTGAAGCGCAAACTTGGAATAGTCCGCAGTCTAGGCAAATGATTTTCCGAGTAGAATGGATATTCATATAAACTATAGATCTATTGGTATTTTGACTGCATGACACGGGTGATGTAGTGAGTGTGTGGAGTGAAGCGAATGGAATTACGACATTTACGTTATTTTGTGACGGTGGCGAAAGAACAGAGTTTCACTAAGGCAGCGGAAAAACTATTTACAGCACAACCATCGCTCAGTCAGCAAATTAAAGACTTAGAGCAGGAGGTTGGGGTGCAATTATTTGAACGTTCTGCCCGAAAAGTCTTACTGACCGATGAGGGGCAGGCTTTTCTGAAATATACAGAGCAAGCACTAGAAAATGCCAAACAAGCTATAGCAGCAGCTCGCCACGTGTCGCAAGCCAAAAATAATCAAATACATATTGGCTTTTTAAATGTCGCAGAATTGAAAATTATGCCGAGTATTTTGGCGCAATTAAAACAACATATCCCTGATTTGAAAATTCATTTACATAGCTTGACGTGTACAGACCAAATCCAAAAACTCAAAAATACCGAATTGGATATTAGCTTTACTCGTTATCACTTAAGTCATGACGACTTTACCAATATTCAGGTTTTAAGTGAGCAGATCTATCTAGTCGGTGCAGCGCATCTGCATCCATCAGATCGCATCTTAAAACTTCAAGAGTTAAAAAATCACACCATTATTATGTGTGAACAAAATGCTTCTCCTGTTTTTTACGATACCTTAAATGCCTTGATTCCTTTTGATCAGCATCAACATGATCATATGCTGTGGGTAACAAATGTCATGCAGCATTTAAATTTGATTAATATGGGCATGGGCCTGAGTTTTGTGCCCGAATATTTACTCAAATTTTTAAATGATTCGGTCAAAGTCATTCAAACAGATGTGGAATTACCGAAACTAGGTTTATATGCAACCTATCCACATGCATCGAATAATGTGGCATTGAAAATGATTTACAGTGCTTTAAATAATGTAACTGCACAATAGCGTCTGGAATAACCAATGTTAAAACTGATTTATTATGTACCTGAGTCTCACTTAGAGTCGACTAAACTGGCCGTATTTGAAGCAGGAGCAGGCGGTATAGGCAACTATGAACACTGCGCGTGGCAAGTTTTAGGGAAGGGGCAATTTAAACCTGTAAAAGGCGCAAATCCTTTTATAGGTGAGTTGGATCAGCTTGAATCTATCCCTGAATGGCGTGTGGAAACCATAGTGCCTGAAGATAAAGCGAGTGAGGTCGCAAGGGCTTTAAAAGTAAGTCATCCTTATGAAGAGCCAGCATTTGAGTTTATTCAAATGGTGGATATTCAATTTTAATGATGCTTTTAAATTTTTAAGTTATAGAAAAAAGTAGATACACGAAGGGTGACATGGATGTCACCCGTTAGACAGAGATTCAAGGATGAATCTTCTGTCTAACAAGGGATTTTGGTTACTTTGATCCTTCAAAGTAACGTAATACCTACGCGTTATACACTAAAGTCACGTAGCTAATTGAGGTTGTGAGTATTCAATTGAAAGCAAGTTAAACCTTCTGAATAAATAAATCACGATCAAAACGATACTGCGGGAAGAACACACCATCTTTAGCACGTTCACCTGCACCAATCACCATCACTGGGTATTGCTGAGCATTTAATCTTAAAATCTTCTTCACCAAAGGTTCATCAAAACCTTCCATCATACAACTGTCAAAACCATAGGCACGTAAAGCCAAAACTAAGTTTTCACAAGCCAATGCTGTGGTTTTGCTCGCCCAAAGTTTCGCATCTGCTTCATTAAACGCCGTCACAGGCAACTGTTTATCCAGTGTACGTGCAACTTTGAAAGCTACTTTCTTAAAGTTACCTAGTGCGTTGAAGTAACCAGTTTTATAGTTATAAGGAATGAACTTGTAATACTTCTGCACAGCTGCAGGTGCTTCAGGGAATGGAAATTCGGAAATATTACGTTTAGCCATTTCATCTACACGGTCGGTACGCGCGACACAGACAATCAATTCAGCAGCAGTTTTTGCCGCAAGTTGCCCTAAGCAAGCTTTCACCAATTGTTTTTTCTTTGCGGGATTCTGAACGACATAGAATGTCCAAGGCTGTAAATTCGATGAATTCGGTGCAAGCAAGGCGAGGTCTAAGCATTCATCTAAAACGTCGTTTGGAATGGCCTTGTCGGTAAACTTACGTACAGAACGACGGCTTTGTACAACTTTTTTAAAATTCTCGATATCGATGCCTTCAGGCGCAGGCTCGTAGTAGCGTTTCTTTTCAGGTTTAGTTTCAGTTTGTGATACTGCAGTCATGTGGAAACATCCAGTTTTTTAATTTAGAAAATAGATTGGGGCTGAGATGAAAAAAACCACCCAAATATGAGTGGTTTTTTAGTTCCATTAAAACATTAATTGAACTGAGAGAAGTCAGGTTTGCGTTTTTGCATAAAGGCTGCAACAGCTTCCATCATTTCTGGAGAGCCTACTCGATCCATGAAAATTTCAGCTTCATGGTCAATCCATGCCACGATTTCATCTACATTATGTTTCATTAATGCTTTTGATTGAACCAAAGATGCTAGTGGAAGTGCAGATAACTGTGCTGCTTTTTTCGCAGCTGTCGCATAAGCATCTTCTTCAATGCTATTGACCAAATTTGCTGAAAGCGCTGTCGCACTATCAAACTTCTGAGCAGTTAACAGTAATTCCGCCGCTTTATGGTAGCCGGCTTGTTGAACCAATAGCTTGCTCGATGCACCTTCAGGCGATAGACCAAGGCTCACAAACGGAATTTGGAATAGGGCAGTATTGTCGCTGTAGACTAGATCGCAATGAAGCAGAATCGTAACACCAATCCCAATGGCAACACCACGAACCGCAGCAATCAGCGGCTTAGAAAATTGAGCAGCAGATTTTAACAAAATAAAAGGTGCGCCTTCTGAAGCTGGAGCTTGTCCTTTTTGAGCAGCAGATTTCATAAAATCTTGCATGTCATTGCCCGCACTGAAGTCTGCATCTTGACCACGGAGTACTACTACACGCACTGAAGTATCTTGATCAGCTTCATCTAATGCTTTTGCAATCCACAGATATAATTCTGTATACAGCGCGTTCTTCGCCTGAGGTCGGTTAATGGCTAAGGTCAGTACGCCATTGTCCAAATTCGCATTCAAATGTTCATGGGGTTGTTGAATACAGCTCAGTGTCATCGTACTATCCTTGCGTAAAAGTTTCGTTTTGATTTTATGCTCGACATTATGTCGCATATTTCAGCCTGTGGCACAACTGCTCAGTTCATAAAAAGTTTGATTTGATATGAAATATACATTTGATTATTTGGTTTTCATTGGGCGTTTTCAGCCGTTCCATTTAGCGCATTTGCAAACCATTAAAATTGCCTTACAACAAAGTCAATATGTGCTTTTAGCACTGGGTTCGGCGCAAAATGAACGTAATATCAAAAATCCATTTTTGGCTGTAGAACGTGAGCAGATGATCCTGTCGAATTTTTCAGAGCAAGATCAGAAGCGAATCAAGTTTGTGCATGTGATAGATGTATATAACGATGAAAAATGGCAAAAGTTAGTCAAATCTTTGGTGAATGATGTAATTGAAACGAATGCAAAAGTCGGTTTGATCGGGCATTTTAAAGATGATTCTTCTTATTATTTAAAATTCTTCCCCGAGTGGAAAATGGTTGAGCTGGATAGTCTAGAAGGGGCGATTTCTGCGACACCAGTACGTGAAGCGTATTTTCGTGGTGAAATTGAAAGAGATGCTTTTCCTCAAGGTACCGTCGAATTTTTGCAAAAATTTCAACAGACAGACATTTATAAACAACTTCAACACAAATTTATGACTCAGGATAAAACAAATCTGCTATAAAAAAACGCTAAAATTTCTAGCACTACAATGGAGCAAAAAATAAACATTGTTGTGATTTTAGGTTGTGTTTTATTCAGGAGAAAAACATGAATTTGCGTCACGGAACCTTAGCAAAATATATGGGAGCCTTCGCTTTATGCTGCGTATTGCCCCTACATGCTGCTGAGTGGACGCTAACGCCTAATAGTCAGGTCACTTTTGGCATTAAATCTGTGGGGCTGTCTATTGTAGAAGGGCGCTTTAATAAGGTTCAGTCGAACCTAAAATTTGATCCTGAAATTCCGCATAAAGGTTCAGCGCATTTAGTGTTAGATGTGGATAGCATCAGTTTTAGTAACCCAAGCTTGAAAGGATTAATCTTGGGGAGCGAATATTTTGATGCTGCTGAATTTAAGCAAGTGAAGTTTGTCAGTAAACAAATCGAACCAGTGGCATATGCGAAGTATATGATTCGAGGGGATCTCACCATTCGTGGTATCACTAAACCTGTGATCTTCGATACCACACTCACCCCAAATCCGCAAAATCCAAAAGTGTTGAATGTTCAATCTTTAGCAACCATTAAGCGTAGTGATTTTGGTATGCGTAAAGCACTGGGTGGTGTTGGTGAGCAAGTATTGATACAGCTCAAAGGCCAATGGCGGCTTGAATAACCGCAGTCTTACAGGGTTTAACACATATGATCTTTGGCATGTTGTAGCACAACAGCAGTCAATTTTTGTAATTGAACAGATTGTTGGTTCCAGTGATGCCAATACAAGGCTAAATCAATACTGAGTTCTGTTGAAAGCTCTATCAATTTTCCCTCTGCCAATAAGTCTTTGCTTTGATAGTCGGGTAACCATCCATAGCCCAAGCCCATCGTAATGGCATCAAAAAATGCCGTTGAAGAGGGAATGAAATGATGTGGATATTGTGAAGGATTGAGTCCGAAATTTTTCTGAATCGATTGCGTATGTAGGTCATCTTTCTCATTAAAAATCAGTGCAGGCGCAGCCCTTAACGCATTTCGCGTCACGCCTTGACCGAACCATCTTTGGATAAAATCAGGGGTTGCTGCAAAGCGATAATGCATTTCACCCAGATATTCTGCAACGCAGCCTTTCATGGCTTCCGATTCTGTTGTGACACAGGCATTGACTAGTCCTGCTTCTAATAAATGATGTGTTTGTGACTGATCATCGACCTGAAAATGAATCACGATTTTTTCTTCAATTAAGAGATCTTTGAGTAGCGGAAGCAGCCATGTCGCAAGTGAGTCAGCATTGGTTGCAATATTGACTTGATAAAACGCATTCGCCGTTTGTCCTGTTAGATTTTGCAGAAAATTATGTTCTAGTAATTTGCTGTGTTGTAGATAATGCAATAAAGATTGGCCCGCAAGCGTTGGGCGGCAGGGTCGTTCACGTACAATGAGCACATGACCTAATTTCTTTTCTAGGGTTTGTAACCTGAGCGTGACCGCAGATGCCGTAATGTTTAAACGCAGTGCTGCTTGTTCAAAGCTTCCTGTTTCTGCAACCGCAAGAAATGCTTCACTATGTTTGCTTTGTAACATGAGTCACCTATGAGCATTAGAAATTCTATAAACTAAGAAAAACTTAGTTATATTGATATTTATTTATAAATACTTATTTTTAGCAATAAGCTTGGATAATAGCAAGATTCATTTAAAGCTTTGAAAGTGTTGTTAAAAATGTTGCACAGTTATATGCAAGGGCTCGCAATTGGATTTAGCCTAATTATCGCGATTGGTGCGCAAAATGCGTTTATTCTCAAGCAGGGGTTAAAAAAGCAGTATGTCTTTTGGCTCTGCGCTATTTGTGCTGCTTCTGATTCGATACTCATCTTATTAGGAGTGCTCGGATTCTCCCAATTGGTTGAAAGTCATCCGGAAATTGTGAGTGGAGCGAAATATTTGGGCGCAACGTTTTTAGCAGTTTATGGAGCACAGCATTTTCTGCAAGCCTTTAAAACTTCGAGCAGTTTAGCGCCCAGTGAAAAGAATGAAACCAAATTATTGAAACTGGTACTGATCTGCTTGGCTTTAACGTGGTTGAATCCACATGTGTATCTCGATACGGTTGTGCTGATTGGATCTATTTCCACGAAGTTTGACTCGACCGCAGTCTATTTTGCGACTGGGGCAATCACAGCCTCATGGGTATTTTTCTTTGTCCTCGGATTTGGTGCGCGCTATTTATTACCGCTCTTCCAAAGTGCAAAGGCATGGAAAGTTTTAGATTTTATTATTGGCGTTGTGATGTGGGGAATTGCAGCCTCATTATTGCTCTAGTTAGAAGCTTCTTATTAAGTTTGAGCCCATTCCTAAAGGAGCAGGCTCAAATCATTACTTTTATGCTGCTTGTAATGCTTTTAAATCTTCTAGGACTTGTTCTGCATGGCCTGCAGCTTTGACTTTACGATATTCTTTCACCAGCTTGCCATGATGGAAAATAAAGGTTGAGCGTTCGATGCCCATGACCTTTTTGCCATACATATTTTTTTCTTTAATTACATCGAAATGCTGACATAGCACTTCTTCTTTATCACTGATTAAATCAATGCTTAGATTTTGCTTTTCAGTGAAGTTTTGATGGGCTTTAACCGAGTCACGAGAAATACCGTAGATTGGTGTATTAAGCGCATCAAACTGATCTTTTAAGCATGAAAACCCTATAGCTTGCGTTGTGCAACCCGGTGTTGAATCTTTAGGGTAGAAGTAAACAATCAGCCAGTCATTGTTTAGTTCTGCAAGGTTGACTTCACCTGAGGTGGTTGGGAAGGTTTGATTTGGTAAGCTAATTTCAGTCATGAAGATTTCCTTTTTCATGTCTTATCCCTAAATGGGCTTAAACAAAGTATGTGAAATATGACCATCATACAGAATTTACTTTGAACTTAAAGCAATAAAAAAGCCTGCATTTGCAGGCTTTTTTAAAACGAAAATTATTTTTTCGCTTGAGCAGATTTCATTGCTTCTTCAGTTAAATTTTTTAATTTACCTGTTAACTGAGGACCGAAACATGCTTGAAGGTCTTTATTTTGTTTTTGAACAAAAGCGAGTGTTGCAGGGCTTTTCTTCTGGTTGATTGTGCTTTGGATTTCCCATTTTTGAGCATTGGTTAAACGACCATCTGCTTCAACAGCACAAGTACAGTATTTGCTAACTTCAGCGGCAGTTAGTTTTTTACCTTTGCCAGTTTCTTCTTTACAAACATTAATTAACGAAGATTTTACGTTAGTGCTCTTATATGCTTGTTGAAGCTTGTCGTTGTCAGCGTGTGCAACTGAAGCAAACAATGCAGCCGCAGAGAAAGCAGCAGAAAGAATAATGTTTGATTTTAAATTTTTCATAAACCCTACCTTGTTATTTCGGTATGTAACGTGTCGGATCTTCAACACCTGCGTCAACGAAACCTTGTTTACGAAGACGGCAGCTATCGCATTTACCGCAAGCACGACCTTGGTCATCTGCTTGATAGCAAGACACCGTTTGACTGTAGTCTACGCCATGTTCTATACCTAAGCGAATGATATTTGCTTTGGATAAATGTAACAGAGGTGTTTCAAATTTAAGTGGTTTTCCTTCAACGCCAACCTTTGTTGCAAGGCGAGCCATGTTGGCAAATGCTTCGATAAACTCTGGACGACAGTCTGGATAGCCTGAGTAATCAACTGCATTAATACCAATGACAATCGCTTCTGCACCAAAAACTTCCGCCGCAGCTAAAGCATATGACAAGAAAATCGTGTTACGAGCTGGTACATAAGTTACAGGAATACCGGCTTGTTCATGATCAGGAACTTCAATGCTATGGTCAGTTAACGCAGAGCCACCTAAGTTACCTAAATCGATATTAATGACACGATGTTCTACACCAGCCTGCTCAGTTAACTCACGAGCAGCATCCAGTTCTGTCGTAGAACGTTGACCATACATAAAACTTAAGGCAATACATTCATAACGTGCTTGAGCCCAAGCTAAACAAGTGGTTGAGTCTAAGCCGCCAGACAATAAAACTATGGCACGAGGGCGCATATGCATTACTCCAAATAATTCTTTAAAACTTAACGACCAGTTTCATCGTTCCAAAGCAATTTATGTAATTGCAATTGGAAGCGAACAGGGAGATGGTCTTCTAAAATCCATTGTGCTAAATCACGTGCAAGCTGAGGCAAACGAACAGCACCTTTTTCAATGGCAAAGGCCGGAGAGAACCAAATGGTGCTAACTTTTTCGTTTAGCTGATAGCGCTCAACTTGCTGTTTTGACCATTCATAGTCTTCACGATTACAAATTACAAATTTGATCTGATCATGCGCTGTTAAATGGTCGAAGTTGCTAAGCAAGTTTCGTGCAACTTCACCCGATGTCGGGGTTTTTAAATCCATAACCTTTGAAACACGTGGGTCAACTTTAGACACATCTAAAGCACCGCTGGTTTCTAAAGAGACTTCGCAGCCTAAATCGGCCAGACGAGTCATAAGGGGAAGGGCGTTCGGTTGAGCAAGCGGCTCACCACCCGTCACGCAAATATAAGGGGTTTTAAAATCTAAAGTAGTTTGAATAATTTCTTCTAATGATTGGCGTTCACCGCCTTCAAACGAATAGGTTGTATCACAATAAGTGCAACGTAACGGACAGCCCGTCAAACGGATAAAGACCGTAGGCAAACCTGCGGTATTGGCTTCACCTTGCAATGAATAAAAAATCTCCGTAATACGTAAACCCGCAGACGGATCAGAAACAGGAATAGCGGAAGATCGAAGGGTACTCATAACAAAATTAACCAGATATAAAAAAACAAAAAATCTCTACGATCATTGCTAACCGTAGAGACGAGGAGCGATAGAAGCTCCACGGAACACGAATGCTCCGCTGAAATAAAGACTTAGTCTTCGCGTAATAATTCGTTCAAGCTTGTTTTCGCACGAGTTTTCGCGTCAACTTTTTTCACGATTACAGCAGCATATAGGCTGTATTTACCACATTTAGACGGCAAGCTGCCAGAAACAACAACAGAACCTGCAGGAACACGGCCGTAATGGATTTCGCCAGTTTCACGGTCATAAATCTTAGTCGATTGACCAATGAATACGCCCATTGAAATCACAGAACCTTCTTCTACGATCACACCTTCAACGATTTCAGAACGCGCACCGATAAAGCAGTTGTCTTCAATGATTGTTGGGTTTGCTTGAAGTGGTTCAAGAACGCCACCAATACCAACGCCACCTGATAAGTGAACGTTTTTACCAATTTGAGCACATGAACCAACAGTTGCCCATGTATCAACCATTGTACCTTCGTCAACATATGCACCAATATTGACATATGAAGGCATCAATACAACATTTTTCGCTTGGAAAGAACCTTTACGTGCTACAGCAGGTGGTACTACACGTACACCAGCAGCTTTAAATTGTTCTTCAGTCCAGTCAGAGAACTTAGTATCAACTTTGTCATAGAAGCGTAAGTCACAAGCTTCCATTGGTTTGTTGTCGTTCAATTTGAATGAAAGCAAAACGGCTTTTTTCACCCATTGATGAACAATCCATTCACCATCAATTTTTTCAGCAACACGTAATGTACCGTTATCTAGGCCAGCGATCACTTCTTCTACTGCTGCACGTACTTCAGCAGGACAGTCAGCTGCAGTGAAATTAGCACGGTCTTCAAACGCTTGTTCAATGATTGTTGAAAGCTGAGACATGTTCTTCCATCCAGAAAAAAATTTTCCAAGATTTTACACTAAATCGAGTCAAAAATAGATGGTAAATCGGCCTAGGATCGGAATTAATTATTAAGCAAGCACTATAACCAAGAAATTAAGAGTGATGAATTTAGCATTTTCATAAGGTTTGTATAAAAAATACGCAAAATATACAGAATTGTTCCTTAACATCATTATTATATTTAAAAAAATGAAACAAAAACTCTTTATTAATCAATATTAAAATCTAAATGTATCAAAAGTTAACAAAAAATCAGTAAATTTGCATAAAAGTTGAGCTGTGTTTCCTTTTAACATGTGCCATATAACAAGTCTGTAAAATCTGAATAACAGTTTATTTTGAGGAGAAACACATGAAATCATTACGTTTATTAACGGTAGCTGCTCTACTTACTGCTGCAGGTACTGCAATGGCAGATACCTCTGTAGTTCATGATGGCTATGCATTTGATCAAAACCAACTTATCCCAACTGGCGCTCGTCTAGAAGTGGGTACGACTGGTTATGGTGGTGCGTTACTTTGGACCGCGAACCCATACGTCGGCCTTGCATTAGGTTATAACGGTGGTGATATTTCATGGTCTGATGACTTATCTGTCGATGGCGTAAAATACGACATGGATATGGATAACAAAGTTGGTTATTTAAATGCAGAAGTTCGTCCTTGGGGTGCAAGTGCTAATCCATGGGCTCAAGGTCTTTATGTTGCTGCGGGTGTAGGTTATATCGACACTGAATATGGTTTGAAATCTACAGCGAAAAGCGGTGAAATCGAAATTGATGGTAAAGAAACTTCTTTCGAACGCCTAAACGGTAAAGTGTCTTACGATAACGATATCGCACCATACCTAGGTCTTGGTTTTGCACCAAAATTAAATAAAAACTGGGGCGTATTCGGTGAAGTAGGTGCTTATTACACTGGTAACCCAACTGCAAAATTAACGGCTGTTGGTGGTACTGCTGCTGACCGCGAATTACTTGCTGACCATGAACGTAGCATCGAACAAGATGACAAATACGAATGGCTTCCAGTAGGTAAAGTAGGTGTGAGCTACCATTGGTAAGTTATTACTGAAATAAAAAAACGAGCTTCGGCTCGTTTTTTTTGTTTTTAGAAAGCGTTTAAAATCTGTGACCAAATTTCAGACCATAGATCATGGCATCATTGTCTGAGACACTTGCAAGACCTGAAATATGAGATGTTTCAGTATTCGATGGTTTTGATAGCTTCAAATAATACAGCCCCGTCGCTAAAAAACTATTTGGATTAAAATTATGCATCACACCTAAACCCAAACCTTGATAGCCATCACTTGGGTTTAAAGTAGAGGCAGCATTTCCAGTACCATTGTCCCAAATAAATTCTGCTGCAGTAAGCCAACTTGGATTCAATTGATGTGCAATCCCTAACTTTCCTGACCATTGATCTTTTTGATATTCCACCAATTGGATATCCGCTAAATCATGGTATTGTGGATTGAGTGCTGCGTACTGAAGCACGGCATTAAACTGCGGTGGCTGAATGTTGAAATCTTTCCAATTAATCCACCGAACTGTGCCATATACAGCATTATGTGAGCTAACAGCTGTTTGAAATTCAAAATTAACGCTTTGTGGCGTTTGAATAGAGGTATGGGTGTCAAGTACTAATTGAAAAGGACCATTTGAATATAAAGTTGATTCAGAGGTCTTATTTTCATGTTTGATTTTTGAACGATAGGTTAGGCTAGTTTTAATAGCATATTCAGGGATTTGATAGCTTAAACCGAGCAGCCAACCAAGCGCTTCATCTTGTTTAAAATCGGCATGGTAGCCATTGAGAGCAGCATATTGTTGCCCAGAAATTTTTAAATCACCTTTAAATGTTTGTAGGCTTAAACCACTATAAATATTCCAATTTTTATTGGGTTGATAGCCCACCAGTCCAGTTAAGTTATGCGTTCTAAAGTTAATATCGGCGCTTTCAATATCGATATTTGAGCTATCTGGTAAGCGAGGACTATATTGATAATTGATATCAGTATGAAAAGGTTGCTCATAAATCACCCCCGCAGAAATATTTTCATGCGGTTGAATTTTAAGTGCAAATTTCCCAGAAAATTGTTGATGGGCGAGATTCCCTGTAGAAAAATCAGTTACGCCTAGTTCACTAATTAAACCTTGGTTTTGAACTTTGCCGCCCACTTGAGGATCGACGAAGGCGAAACTGGCTTCAGTATAATTTCCAGGCTCAAGAAAGGCCGAGATCGATTGATCTGAGTTTTCTATTCCTGCTGCATACATGATCTGTATGGGGCAGACGATACCGACTGCCACTGCGACGAATTGATTTTTCATAAATATGGGTCGGAAGTAATAAGGTTTTAATTTTTATTGTGTTGGATGTATTTTAATCAAAATTAAAAATAAAGCCAAGAAAACTTAGATAAAATATGTGTTTACCAAAAAAAGAGGACAGTAGGTGTCCTCTTTAATTCGTCAATTGGCCTATCATTCTTCTGGGTAAGCGACTTTTTTCAACGCTTTGATGTCAGCATCTGGTGAACATAAAGAAATAAACTCATAGCCATAACCGCGTAGTAAATGTCCTTTGCGAACAGCAATCCAAGTGGTATTAACACCAAAAATATCGGTAGGAATTTGTTTTAAACGGTAATCACGTTCTGGGTCATATGCTACATCGTTGACAATACCCACTCCCATATTAAGTTCAACATAGGTTTTAATAACGTCTGCATCAAGTGCGGACATCACGATATCAACATCAAAGCCTGAATCTTCAAAGGCTTTATCAATTTTTGAACGACCTGTAAAACCACCGTGATAGGTAATAATTGGATAGTTCGATAAATCTTCAATGGTGATATTTGATTTTTGGGTCAGTGGGTGCTCTTTAGGCGTAATGATGCTGTGTTGCCAGTTGTAGTAAGGCACGCTTGCCAGGTTATCTTCATTGGTTAATGATTCGGTTGCGATCCCGATATCCGCTTCACCTTGAAGGAGCATTTCTGTAATTTCAACAGGGCTTGCTTGTTGCAAAATTAGATGAACTTTTGGAAATTCTTTTTTAAATTGGTTCACAATCGGCGGCAAGACATAACGTGCTTGCGTATGTGTGGTCGCAATCGTCAATGTCCCTTCATCTACTTTGTTGAAGTCATCTGCCAGACGTTTAATATTATCTGCATCTACGAGCATGCGTTCAACGATACCCAATAATGACTGGCCTGGTTCGGTTAAACCGAGTAGACGTTTACCTTTACGGATAAACAGCTGTACACCAAGTTCATCTTCTAGATCTTTGATGTGTTTACTCACGC
Organism: Acinetobacter sp. YH16044; assembly: GCF_013417145.1. NCBI lineage: Bacteria > Pseudomonadati > Pseudomonadota > Gammaproteobacteria > Moraxellales > Moraxellaceae > Acinetobacter > Acinetobacter sp. YH16044. Next base: position 38,133 of record NZ_VPEK01000017.1, on the reverse strand, counting down.
CAGACTGCGAGGTGTAAAGTGCAGCAGACGCTTCTGTTAAATTAAAATTCTGACGTACTGTTTCTCGAATAATTCTTAATTGTTGGAAATTCATAATTTTATTTTACCTTAAAAGCAAGTGGGGCTTGTGAAGGCCCCAACTTATTGTTTTATGCAACTTGGTTTTCAAATAAATGCAAGTTAGTTGCACTTAACCATACCGTTTGATTTGGGCGGAATTGATGTGCTTTCGCTTCATCAGCCGTTAATGAAATTTCGATCAGATTGCCTTGGCGGTCATGCAGTTCAGCAATGACTTTACCTGCAATCCAAAGCTCACGTACAAAAGTCGCTTGGATGGCATTTTCTTGCGGCTGTGCATGAATACGCAGTTCATCCGGACGAGCAAAGGCAATGACATTGCCTTGCGGTGCATTGGCATTTTGTGGCAACAAAATTCGGTCTTCACCAATTTGAAAAAGGCCATTGCTATTTTGACCTTCAAAACGGTTGGCTTGACCTAAAAAGTCAAATACAAACGGTGTTGCAGGTTTTTCATAAACTTCACGCGGCGAGCCAATCTGTTCTACGTTGCCTTTATTCATCACAATGATTTGATCGGCCACTTCAAGCGCTTCTTCTTGGTCATGGGTCACGAAAATAGAGGTGATGTGGAGTTCGTCATGCAAGGTACGTAACCAGCGGCGTAATTCTTTACGAACTTTGGCATCCAATGCACCAAAAGGTTCATCCAGTAATAACACACGCGGTTCAACCGCTAAAGCACGTGCTAGTGCAATACGTTGACGTTGACCACCTGAAAGTTGAGCAGGGTAACGGTCAGCCAAGAAACCAAGCTGAACAAGATCAAGCAAACGAGTAACCCGCTTTTTGATCTCGGCTTCAGATGGGCGTGTTGCACGTGGGCGTACACGTAAACCAAAAGCAATGTTGTCAAATACGGTCATATGACGGAACAGTGCATAATGTTGGAATACAAAACCAACTTCACGTTCACGGACATGAACTTTAGTGGCATCTTCACCTTCTAGAATGACTTGACCGCCATCGGCAGATTCAAGTCCTGCAATGATACGCAATAGGGTAGTTTTACCACAGCCTGATGGGCCAAGCAGCGCAACGAGCTGACCATCAGGGAAATCTAAAGAGATATTTTTAAGTGCATGGAATGCACCAAAGTGTTTTTCAATATTTTTTACTTGAATACTCATGAGGTCATTCCTTAAGAAACTTGTGAATCTTCTTTACGCTTGTCTTGTCGTTCCTGACGTAGTTCAACCCATGTTTTTAAAATCAGGGTGACAATCGCCAAGAGCGCTAATAGTGAAGACACAGCAAAAGCAGCACTAAAGGTATATTCGTTATAAAGGATTTCTACATGTAGCGGTAAGGTGTTGGTTTCGCCGCGAATGTGACCTGAAACCACAGAAACAGCACCAAACTCACCCATTGCACGTGCATTACATAGAATCACGCCGTAGATTAAGCCCCATTTGATATTTGGAAGTGTCACTTTCCAGAAGGTCTGCCAACCTGAAGCACCCAATACGATAGCTGCTTCTTCTTCCTCAGTCCCTTGAGCTTCCATTAATGGAATCAACTCACGTGCCACAAAAGGAACGGTAATAAACACAGTGGCAAGGACAATGGCTGGAACGGCATATAAAATTTTGATGTCGTTATCCATCAGCCAGCCGCCTAACCAACCTTGAGTACCAAAAATCAATACCAACATTAAGCCTGCAATGACTGGAGAGACTGAAAATGGCATATCAATAATCGTGGTTAAAATAGATTTACCACGGAAATTAAACTTGGCAACACACCATGCCGCAGCTACGCCAAAGACCACGTTTAGCGGTACGGCAATCACAGCTGTTAGTAAGGTCAGTTTCACTGCTGATAATGTGTCTGGATGAACCAGTGCTTGGAAGTAAACGCCAACACCTTGTTTAAAGGCTTCAACGAAAACCAAAATCAAGGGCAAAATCAGGCAGCTCGCAAAGAAAATCAATGCAATCACTATCAGTGTATAGCGTACCCATGTTGGTTCACGCGTAGCATCACGCGACTGTAATTTTTCCGCAAGCGCATTACTATTCGTATTCATCGTGCAGTTCTCCCTGTACGGCGACTTGCCCATGCTTGAACCAAGTTAATTAAGAATAAAATGGCAAAAGAAATGACCAGCATCACAACTGCAATCGTGGTCGCGCCTGCATAATCATATTCTTCAAGGCGAGAGATGATCATCAATGGGGCAATTTCAGTTTTGAAGGGTTGGTTACCTGCGATAAAAATCACCGAACCATATTCACCCACACCGCGTGCAAAGGCCAAAGCAAAACCTGTTAACAGCGCAGGAAATAGAATAGGTAAGATTACTTTGGTCACGATCTGAAAGCGATTTGCGCCCAGTGCCGAAGCTGCTTCTTCAAGTTCAGTTTCTAGGTCGCTCAGTACAGGCTGTACAGTACGAACCACAAACGGAATACCAATAAAGATGAGGGCTAAGGTAATACCGATCGGGGTATATGCGACTTTAATGCCAATAGGTTCAAGGTACTGACCGATCCAACCAGTCGGTGCATATAACGAAGTTAATGCAATACCAGCAACGGCAGTTGGCAATGCAAAAGGTAAATCAACCAAAGCATCGACAATACGTTTACCCGGGAAGGTATAACGAACCAAACACCATGCTAAGAGCAAACCAAAAACTACATTGACTAACGCAGCAATAATGGCGGCACTAAAACTCAGTTGTAACGATTTTAAAATACGTTCTGAGCTTAAAATCTCCCATAGTCCATCCCAACCGATACCTAAAGATTTAATAAATACGGCCGAAAGGGGAATGAGCACAATTAAGGATAAATACGCTAGGGTAAAGCCTAGAGAAAGACCAAATCCTGGCAGCACTCGGGATCGCTGCGACATGATGACTCCTCAAAATGAGAAAAGCTGACTTAAAAGGTCAGCAAAATTGAATAAATGATTTTGCGACAAGCTTAATGCTCAGTACTTAAAAAGCAAATTGAAATAAATACTTGTTTTCATCAGTAAAGCTGATATATTTCATGTGGTTTTCTGAAATTAAGTAATTGAAAATTTCAGGAAACGGCCCAAAACCTGATGCAACATTAATGTGTCCTACAGCGCCCATATTCACAGGGTAGAGCTTCCAAGCATCTGCAAGTTGTTTTGCATCTTCAAAGCCAAGCCAAGGATCATTTTCACTAATCAACATCGTTGTCGGCACACGAATACTCAGCTGATGAAAAAATGCTTTGTAATCCGTTGTACTGTCGCGTGCAAAGCCGTTTTCACCAAAGCGTGCTGGATTGGCTGGTGCGACCAAAACTAAATTTTTGATTTTTTTATTGAGTTCTGGATGCAATGCCAATGCTGCCACCGTGGTTAAACAACCAAAGCTATGCGCCACAATTTGAATTTCACCCTGTAAAGGTCGTACGGTTTGAACGAATTGTTTAATCCAGTCTTTTAGTACAGGATGATTCCAGTCTTTTTGCTGAACACGAGAGCTAGACATGAGCTGACGTTGTAACCAAGATTGCCAATGTGCGTGTTCACTACCGCCTACACCCGGGACAATTACTGTATGTGTCATGTCAAGTTCTCCTGATTCAGTCAATGAATGGTCTTATTTTCCATTGTTGGCTTTGACGATTTGGTCAAACACGCCGCCATTTTCAAAGTGTGCTTTTTGGACTTTATCCCAACCACCAAATTCTTTATCAATGGTTACGAGTTTAAGTGGCTTAAAGACTGATGCGTATTGTGCAAGCGTTGTAGCGTTGCGTGGACGGTAAAAATTCTGAGCTGCGATTTGCTGACCACGTGGTGAATAAAGGAAGTTTAAATAACCTTTGGCTAAATAAAGATTGCCTTTTTTCTCCGCATTTTTTTCAAGAACAGCAACAGGTGGCTCAGCTAAAATTGAAAGTGAAGGGGTCACAATTTCAAACTTACCCGGTTGTTCACGAATCGCTAAATGTGCTTCATTTTCCCAAGCTAGTAATACATCACCAATGCCACGTTCAGCAAAGGTCGTAGTCGAACCACGTGCGCCTGAATCGAGTACTTTGGTGTTTTTATAAATCTTACGGACAAATTCTTGAGCCGTTGTATCATTACCACCCGTTTGATGTTTTGCCCAAGCCCATGCAGCTAGATAGTTCCAACGCGCACCGCCTGAAGTTTTCGGGTTTGGGGTAATAATACCTACGCCTGGTTTAACCAGATCGCCCCAATCTTTAACTGCTTTTGGGTTGCCTTTACGGACTAAGAACACAATGGTTGAAGTATATGGTGTTGAGTTTTGTGGAAGTTTCTTTTGCCAATCTGCAGGTAAAAGTTTGGCTTTTTCTGCAATCACATCAATATCCGCTGCAAGTGCTAAAGTCACTACATCGGCATCTAAGCCATCAATGACTGCACGCGCTTGTTTGCCTGAACCACCATGAGATTGTTTAAAATTAATTTTTTGACCTGTACGGCTTTCCCAATATTTGCTGAAGTCTTTATTCACACTTTCATAGAGTTCACGCGTTGGGTCGTAAGATACGTTTAAAAAATCTTTCGCAGCTGCGCCAAAAGAAACCGTCGAAATGACTGCAGCAAGAACACCCAATTTTAACTTTGCGGAAATACTCATGTGAACCTCAATAATTTTTACTTTATCTGTAACATCGGTGAAGAATAGCGCCAATCTTTATGCATAAAAAATAATTAAAAACGAATTTTATATGAATAAAAAAGATAAAAGGCATGTCTATGAAAAAAAAGCATCGACCTTATTCGAAAGGAAGATGCTTTTCAGTATTTAAAGCATTATTTTGAATTATTGATCTTCACGATTTGATCAAAGACACCACCATTTTCAAAATGTTTTTTCTGCACTTTGCTCCAACCACCAAACTCTTTATCAATAGTCACTAATTTTAAAGGTTTAAAAACATTTTTATATTTTGCCAATACCGCAGCATTACGTGGACGATAATAGTTCTGTGCTGCAATGGTTTGACCTGCAGGTGAGTACAGATAATTTAAATATGCTTTGGCTAAATTTTCATTGCCATCCTTCTTGGCATTTTTTTCTACAATCGCAACAGGTGGCTCGGCCAAGATAGAAAGTGAAGGGGTCACAATCTCAAACTTACCCGGCTGTTCACGAACTGCCAAATGTGCTTCATTTTCCCAAGCCAATAACACGTCACCAATACCACGTTCAGCAAATGTAGTTGTTGCACCACGTGCGCCTGAGTCGAGGACTTTGGTTTGCTTATAAATTTGACGGACAAATTCTTGGGCTTTTGTATCATTACCACCTGCTTGATGTTTGGCCCAAGCCCACGCTGCTAGATAGTTCCAACGCGCACCACCCGATGTTTTTGGGTTCGGGGTAATAATGTCGACACCTTGTTTAAATAAATCGCCCCAGTCTTTGATGCCTTTCGGGTTGCCTTTATGCACTAAGAACACAATAGTCGATGTATACGGCGTTGAGTTTTGCGGAAATTTCTTTTGCCAGTCTTTTGCAACTAAACCACGTGCAGCAATTTCATCAATATCTGCAGCCAAGGCCAAAGTGACGACATCGGCATCTAGACCATCAATAACTGCACGAGCCTGTTTACCTGATCCACCATGAGATTGTTTAAAGTTAATGTCTTGGCCTGTGGTTTTTTTCCAGTAAACACTAAAGTCTTTATTGAAGTTGTCATACAATTCACGGGTTGGATCATATGACACATTTAAGAAATCTTTGGCAGATGCACTGAATGCTGTGGCAGAAATGAATGCAGCCAAAACTCCAAGTTTTAATTTAGATAGATTCATGTTGTCCTCAATTTTTATACATGTTTTGTTGGATGAGGCAAGAATATCTGTAGTTTTTATGCAGAAAAAATAATTAAAAAAGAATTTAATATGAACAAAAAAGAAATATATGCTGAACGATTATTTTTTAAAATAAAGAGATGTAATTGGGATGACGACGTATGCAGTGTTTTAAAAATGCGCAGCAAATAGAACAAGTTGATTTACTTGATCGAGCCTTTCACTATGGCGATGGCTGTTTTAGCACGGCACGTATTCGCCAAGGACAAATAGAACTTTTAGCTTTGCATATTGCACGATTAAAACTGAGTAATGAACGTTTAAAGCTAAATGCAGATTTAAGCCTCATTGAAGACACTCTAAAATTGTTACGTAAACAAGATGTCGTCAATGGCACTTTAAAAATTGTGTTGAGTCGTGGTATTGGTCAGCGTGGCTATAGTTTACCTGAGCACCCAGCAGATGTTTGGGTGTTTTATTACCCCAAAACCGTTGCAGATTTTGAGTACGAAACTGTCGAAAGTGGTGTATTACATCAAGCTATTGGGTTAACCATGCCAAGTTTGGTGGGCTTGAAGTCCTTAAATCGATTAGAACAAGTCATGCTCAAAGCAGAGTTGGATCAAACCCCATGGGGGGAAGCTTTGGTGACGGATGTGCAAGGTACAGTTGTCGAAGGTGTGAGCAGTAATTGTTTTATTCGTACAAATGAAGGATGGATTACGCCCGAACTTCGTTATAATGGCGTGCATGGTGTCATGCGTGCAGAAATTTTAAAACGGATGCAGCAGCATCAGATTGCATGTACTCAACGTCACGTCAATATGGATGAAATTACGCATTTTCAGAGTGTTTTTTTCTGCAATGCTTTAAGTCCCATGAAAATTGCATCAACTCTGAATGGAGTTGAGTTAGATGTTCAAGCTTGTATTGAACTTTTCCGAACACTTCAATTAAGTCAGATTCGTTAATATGTCCACCGCGTCTAAAAAAACAAATAAGAAAAAATCTGCCAAAGCAGGTTTTCCATTTAAAGCATGTTTGGTTGTGCTACTTGGCATCGTTGTACTTGTGGCGATTTTACTGTGGTCGAGTTTATTTAAAGCCTATCCCGTGGAAGGCAAAAAGCAAATGTTGGCGATTGGTGCAGGGGATACCTATTCAGGTTTTATTGACCGACTGGCCAAAGAGAAACAAGTTCATTTTCCTATTATTTTGAAGTTGTACCAAAAGTTCATGATTAATGACACCTTAAAAGCAGGTGTGTATGAAATTCATGAAGGTATGAGTGTACGAGAAGTTATGGAGTTGATTTCGAATTCTGAAAATGCGCAAATGAATCGAATTCTAGTGATCGAAGGTACGACATTTAAGCAACTGATAGATGCTTTAAAAAATGACCCTTTGGTGACGCATGACATCAGTCATTTACCGTATGCAGAAATCTTAAAAGAGCTCGGCATTCCGTATTCACACCCTGAAGGATTATTTGCACCGAATACGTATTTCTTTGCAAAAGGCGAGTCTGATCGTAAAATTTTAAAAGATTTGTATAACAGACAAATCAAAGCCTTAGATCAGGCTTGGACTAATCGAGCTCAAAATTTACCGTACAAAGATAAATATGAAGCCTTAATTATGGCGTCGATTATTGAAAAAGAAACCAGTCTTGATCGTGAGTTAGAGCAAGTATCAGGGGTGTTTGTCCGTCGTTTGCAACAAGGCATGCGTTTACAAACGGACCCTACGGTTATTTATGGCATGGGCGATAAGTACAACGGTAATATAACTCGTCAGGACTTACGTACACCAACAGCCTATAACACTTACACGATTAATGGTTTACCACCAACACCGATTGCTTTGCCGAGTCAAAAAGCAATTGAAGCCGCGATGCATCCTGATTCATCTAACAATATATATTTTGTTGCAACAGGAAATGGCGGCCATAAATTTAGCAGTAATTTGCAAGACCATAACCGCGCGGTACAAGAATATTTATCTGTAATTCGTGCGAAAAACTAAGGAGTGAGCATGTTTATTAGCTTTGAAGGTACGGAAGGTGTGGGTAAAACTACACTCATTCGTAAATTACATGATCATTTCCAAAATTTGGGTAAAAATGTCGTACTTACACGTGAGCCGGGTGGTACACCTATGGCTGAACAAATTCGTGCATTACTTCTGGCCGTCAATCATGATGAAGCAATGAGTGATGATACAGAGTTGTTACTTATGTATGCTGCACGCGCACAGCATTTGGCGCGCGTGATTTTACCTGCATTGGCAGAAGGTAAAATCGTTTTATGCGATCGTTTTGCCGATTCGAGTTTTGCTTATCAATGTGCAGGACGTGGTTTAGATCGTGACAAGCTCAATGTCTTAAATGCAAGTTTTGTTGCGCGTATACCGGATATTACTTTTTGGCTTGATGCACCGATTGAAACAGGAATGTTAAGAGCAAGAGAGCGTGGTGCTTTAGACCGTTTTGAACAAGAGAAAGCAACTTTCTTTGAGAAAGTAAGATCAGGTTTTGCTGAGATTCATCAAACGCATCCTGAACGAATGAAACGCCTTGACGCAACCCAAACACCTGAGCATGTATTCCAACAGGCATTATCGCAACTACAGCAGATCTAAAATGCCATAGTATTTGTTAGGTAATTGATTTAAAAATCATTCATAGCAAAAGTTATGGATGATTTTTTATGCATGCTACAAAACAGGAGATTATCAATTTCCTTAAGACTGAATTTGCGCCAAGCTTAAAGCATTGCACTATCGTTGAAGTTGGTGAAAAGGCTGCCACTTTAATTTGGCATGTGACTGAAAAAGATTTGCGGCCTGGCAATACTGTTTCAGGCCCGACTATGATGACTTTGGCGGACTTTGCATTGTATGTGGCAATACTTGCAGAGATTGGAATTGTCGGTCTTGCAGTCACGACCAATATGAATATTAATTTTTTAAGAAAACCCGAAGCCAATCAAGATTTAATAGGCGAGTGTCGATTGCTGAAAGTGGGCAAAAGTATAATTTATGGTGAGGTGTTGGTGTATTCAGCAGGTGTGGATGAGCCTGTTGCACATATAACAGGGAGTTATTCTATTCCACCAAAACGAATATAAAGGCTCAATTGCATTTGCTGATTCAAATAAAAAGCCGAATTTATATTCGGCTTTTTATGGTTTTTAGACATTTTAGATGTTTAAGAAACCAGTTCTGTATTCACCAATGGACATTCCACTTGGAAATCGGGTGGACTTAACACCGTTTTACGTAGTTCGTCTGCTTGTTCAGGATAGTCTAAAGTGAAATGCAGACCACGAGACTCTTTACGTTCCATTGCACAGCGCACAATCATTTCTGATACCAATACTAAGTTACGGAGTTCAATCAGATTTTTACTGACTTGGTAATCTTGGTAATACTCGGTGATTTCACGCTTAAGCATTTCAATGCGGTGTAGGGCACGTTGGAGGCGCTTGGTTGTTCTGACAATACCCACGTAGTTCCACATGGTTTGGCGAAGCTCGTCCCAATTTTGCAAAATCACCACGTCTTCATCAGGGTTGGTCACTTGCGAGTCATCCCATTCTGGGACATGAGGCGCCTGATAAGTCCCTTGATGTTGTGATGTGATATGTGCTGAAGCACTCATACCATAGACGAAACATTCAAGTAAGGAGTTACTTGCCATACGGTTTGCACCATGTAGGCCGGTATAAGAGGTTTCTCCAATGGCATATAGGCCTGGAATATCGGTCTGACTGTTTTCATCAACCACAACGCCACCACAGGTGTAGTGTGCTGCCGGAACCACCGGAATCATTTCTTTGGTAATATCAATACCGAGTTCCATTAAGCGTGCATACAATGTTGGGAAATGTTCTTTGACAAATTCTGCAGGTTTATGGGTGATATCAAGCCAAACATGACGGATTCCTAGACGTTTGATTTCATAATCAATAGCGCGCGCTACGATATCGCGTGGTGCTAATTCGGCACGCTCATCAAAGCGCAGCATAAAGCGTTCACCATCTGGAAGACGTAAATAGGCACCTTCGCCACGCATCGCTTCGGTAATTAAGAAAGAGCGAGCTTGAGGATGATATAAACAGGTTGGATGGAATTGGTTAAACTCCATATTGGCAACACGGCAGCCTGCACGATACGCCATGGCAATACCATCACCCGTCGCAATGTCGGGATTTGATGTATATAAATATGCTTTCATGGCACCACCACAGGCAAGGGCAGTGAAGGGTGCTAAAAAGGTATGTACTTTTTCGGTTTTTTCATCTAAAGCATACAGACCGAGAGCACGGTTTTCAGTTTCAGGATTTAACTTTTGTGCGGTAATTAGATCTATCGCGATATAGTTTTCAAAGATCTGAATATTTGATTTTTCTTGGGCGCGTTCTACCAATGTTGTGGAAATTGCACGTCCAGTTGCATCCGCTGCATGAATTATACGGCGCTGAGAGTGGCCACCTTCTCGGGTCAGATGTAGCTGTTCTTGTTCGTCTAAAGTAAATTGTACCCCTTGATTCAGTAGAAAATCGACAGAGGGCTTACCACCTTCAACGGTTTGTTTTACCGCCGCCATTTCACATAAATGTGCACCTGCAATCATGGTGTCATCGATATGTTGTTCAATGGAATCTGTTTTATCGAGGACGGCTGCCACGCCACCTTGGGCAAAATATGTACTGGCATCCGTCAGCGTCGACTTAGCTAAAACAGCAATATTAAAATGATCTGGTAACGAGAGGGCTAAACTTAAACCTGCACCGCCACTTCCCACAATAATCACATCAAATTGATGTGTCGTGTTTAAATTAGACATGTCCATCAGCTAATTTTAAAAATGTCCGATCATCACAACTGTTTTTGCCTAAAAACGCAATGACTATAAATTAACTAAATAATGAAAAATATTCATGGATCTGTAATATTTAAGGAATGTTTAAGATTGTTTATCCTAAATATTCATCAAACATTTTATTACGAAGCTTAGACTTGCATTGTGATAAAAACTAACGTATTTCAAATGATAAGCACAATTGAGTGAATGCTAACAATGAATAAATCGTATTTACAAAAGGGACTTTATGCAGCTGTGTTTACGGTTGCTAGCGTACAAACGCAGGCAGCAGGTCCTGTTGATTTTTCCAATTTGGTTGAACAGGTCAGCCCAGCTGTCGTAAGCGTGAATGTGGTTAAAAAGCTCAGTCAAGAAGAGCTTTTACAGCAGCAAGTCCCAGAAATATTACGACGCTTTTTTGGTAATCAGGTCGTTATCCCGCAGCAAAAAATGCCGCAAGAAAAGACCGGTTATGGAAGCGCATTCTTTATTAGTAAAGATGGTTATCTATTAACTAATCACCATGTGGTAGAAGATGCATCGAAAGTCACCATCGTATTGAATGACCGCCGTGAAATTGATGCCACCGTTGTGGGTAGTGATGAGCGGACTGATGTGGCTTTGCTAAAGGTGAAAGGTTCAAATTTTCCAGAGCTACGCACAGGTAATGTTGACCGTTTACGTGTAGGTGAGCCAGTGTTGGCTATTGGTTCACCATTTGGTTTTGACTATTCAGCTTCGGCAGGGATTGTCAGTGCGAAAATGCGCAATATGATGGGAGAAACCTCGGTTCCATTTATTCAAACCGATGTGGCATTGAACCCCGGAAACTCAGGCGGCCCTTTATTTAACCAGTCTGGTGAAGTGGTTGGGGTGAACTCTCGTATCTTTAGTGGTACGGGTGGTTATATGGGTTTATCGTTCTCGATTCCTATTGATGTGGCGATGGATGTTGCAGACCAATTAAAGAAAAACGGCAAGGTGACACGTGCTTACTTAGGCGTTATGCTGCAAGATATCGATCGGAATCTTGCTGAATCCTATAACCTTTCAAAACCTGAGGGCTCATTGATTACTCAAGTTGCACCGAATTCACCCGCAGCAAAAGCTGGCTTTAAAGCGGGTGATGTCATTTTGAAATTTAATGGTACACCGATTTCACGTACTGGCGAACTACTGAATTATCTCAATCGTACAGGTCCTAATCAAAGTATTCAGCTTGAAGTATTACGTGATGATAAACGCCAAAACATTTCAGCAACCTTGATCACTGCACCAGATGATACGCCTGCAAAAGCTGAAATTGCACCTGTGAAAAAAGGCCCGGTGATTGGGGTGTCAATTCGTAATTTAACTGCAGATGAATTAAAGCAACTGAGTGTGAAAGGTGGTGTATTAATTCAAGATGTACGAGCTAGTGGTATTGCTGCACAAGCGCGAATTCAGCCGGGTGACGTTGTGACTCAAGTTAATAATAAAGCTGTGAATAATGCAGAAGATTTTGTGAAAGTTATTTCAGAATTGAAAAATGGCAGCATTGCACGTGTTTCTTTGATTCGTCAGGGGCAACGTGCGATTGTGGGCATGCGCATTCAATAATGAATTACTGAATGAAAACCACTCCAAGCGAGTGGTTTTTTTAACTTTAGTGTTTTTGCAATTTACCCTTAGATAAAAATGAGTAGACTGTGGAGCATATTTTAAAATTTGCAGGACGCTATGAGCGATATCTTTGATTTAAAAATTACAGTTCAAGCTGAACATATCGACACATTAAATCATGTGAATAACGTGGTGTACGTCAGTTGGATGCAAGATGTCGCGACAGCACATATTGAAGCCTTGGGTTTAGGCTTAAAAGAATATATTGAATTGAAGCATGCCATGGTTGCTGTTGAGCATCATGTGCAATATCGCAAAGCAGCAGTTGAAGGTGAGGAGATTATTCTGCGAACGTGGCTCAATGATATCAATGCGTTGTATTCATTTCGTCAGTATGTATTTTATCGACCTAAAGACAAAGCGATATTATTTACAGGCAATACGCAGTGGGCATGCATTGAAATTGCCACAGGTCGTCCAAAACGCATGTCGCCAACCTTTACCCAAGCGTATCAACCTATTGCGGATAGCCTAAATCCGCTGGATTTTAGTGCTTATGATCTTTGAGTTTGATTTTATCGCAAAATTTCAAACCAAGACTAGCCAAGTTCTCCATGTAGGATGAATGACTTGCATAAAAGCAATGCATTATTTTCGATACTTTGAAAAATCCATCTGCTATAATCCTCGGCAATTTCTATTCGGCTTTTGCTATGCATAAAGAATTGCATGTATAGCGCTTTTATTTTTCCAAGGTAGCCCATGGCGCAAGCTAAAAAATCTGTTGATATAAAAAACATTCGTAACTTCTCGATCATTGCGCATATCGACCATGGTAAGTCGACCCTTGCCGACCGATTTATTCAAACTTGTGGTGGTTTGCAAGATCGTGAAATGCAGGCGCAGGTTCTAGATTCTATGGAATTGGAACGTGAGCGTGGTATTACGATTAAAGCTGCGTCAGTGACTTTGTATTACACCCATCCTAATGGTGAAGAATACCAACTCAACTTCATTGACACACCGGGGCACGTTGACTTTTCTTATGAAGTTTCACGTTCATTGGCTGCGTGTGAAGGTGCACTATTGGTTGTCGATGCTGCACAAGGGGTAGAAGCACAATCTGTAGCGAATTGCTATACCGCAATTGAACAAGGTTTAGAAGTCCTACCTGTTTTAAATAAAATTGATTTGCCGCAAGCAGAGCCAGAGCGTGTTATTCAAGAAATTGAAGACATTATTGGTATCGAAGCGACTGAAGCACCTACATGTTCAGCTAAAACCGGTCTAGGCATTGAAGGGGTGCTTGAAACACTGGTAAATGTTATTCCTGCACCCGAAGGCGATCGTAATGCACCATTACAAGCCTTAATTGTTGACTCTTGGTTCGACAACTATTTGGGCGTGGTTTCTTTAGTTCGTATTAAAGAAGGTCGTGTGCGTAAAGGCGATAAAATGTTGATGAAATCAACAGGTCAAACGCACATCATTACTTCAGTAGGTATTTTTAATCCGAAACACACAGAAACGGACATGCTCGAAGCAGGTGAAGTTGGTTTTGTGATTGCGGGTATTAAAGATATTTTTGGTGCTCCAGTTGGTGATACGATTACCTTGGCAACTACACCAGAAGTTGAAAGCTTACCGGGTTTCAAAAAAGTGAAACCACAGGTCTATGCAGGTTTATTCCCAATCGATTCAAGTGAATTTGAACCGTTCCGTGAGGCGCTGCACAAACTGCAAATTAATGACTCAGCGTTGTTCTTTGAACCTGAAAGTTCAGATGCACTTGGTTTTGGCTTCCGTTGTGGCTTCTTGGGTATGCTGCACATGGAAATTGTACAAGAACGTTTAGAACGTGAGTATGATCTGGACCTGATTTCTTCTGCACCAACCGTAATTTATGAAGCGGTGATGAAAAATGGTCAAACCATTTATATCGATAGTCCTTCTAAAATGCCGGATGGTTCAACAGTTGAAGACTTACGTGAGCCAATTGCTGAATGTCACATTTTAGTACCGCAAGAATACTTGGGTAATGTGATGACTTTATGTGTTGAACGTCGCGGCGTTCAAAAGAATATGAAGTTCATGGCGAACCAAGTGGCCATTACGTTTGAAATTCCAATGGCTGAAGTGGTAATGGATTTCTTTGATAAGTTGAAATCATGTTCACGTGGCTTTGCATCGCTTGACTATAGCTTTGTCCGTTTTGAGAGTTCATCTCTCGTTAAAGTTGATGTGTTAATTAATGGTGAGAAGGTGGATGCCTTGGCCATGATTTGTCACCGCCAAGATGCTCGTCACCGTGGTATTGCTCTAGTTGAAAAAATGAAAGATTTGATTCCACGTCAAATGTTTGATGTGGCTATTCAAGCAGCAATTGGTGCGCAAATCATTGCACGTTCAACTGTAAAAGCGATGCGTAAAAACGTATTGGCAAAATGTTATGGTGGTGACGTGTCACGTAAGAAGAAACTTCTTGCGAAACAAAAAGAAGGTAAGAAACGTATGAAGCAAGTGGGCAGCGTCGAAATCCCACAAGAAGCGTTCCTTGCTGTATTGAAAGTAGAAAGATAATAAATAGAGGTTTATGAGCTCATGGATTTTGACTTTAATTTGATCCTTGTTCCTGCCACAGTCATTTTTTTCTTAATTTGGTTGTTGGATAAGTTTGTCTGGAAACAACGACAGACCAAAGGTAAAGGGAATGAAAATGTCGTTATCGCATGGGCTTATGACTTTTGGCCGATTCTAGCGATAGTTTTGGTAATGCGTTCATTCTTATATGAGCCATTTAATATTCCATCAGACTCTATGGTTCCAACTTTAGAGACAGGTGATTTTATTGTGGTGAATAAATATCAGTATGGCGTACGATTACCTATTATTAATAAAAAAATTATTGATGTTGGTGAGCCTGAACGTGGAGATGTCATTGTATTCCGTTATCCACCACAACCAACCATTAGCTATATTAAACGTGTGGTTGGTTTACCAGGGGATCATATTATTTATGATCATGGTCAACTGAGTGTGAATGGTCAGAAAGTGGCAAAAGTTCCTGTGGAATTTAGCCGTGAAAAAGATCAACTCGACACACCTACATCGATTTATCATAAAGAAACCATGGGTAAGCATACGTTTACCATGCGTGAGCTTGAAGGTGTCAATGTTGCGCGCCAAGCGCCATTTATCAACTATGTTGAAAATGGTAAATATTCAACAGAAAATGGTTTATATTGGGAAGTTAAGGTTCCTGAAGGTCACTATTTCGCGATGGGGGATAATCGCGATCAAAGTGCGGACAGTCGTTTTTGGGGCTTTGTGCCTGAAGAAAACCTGACTGGACGTGCTTTTTACAAGTGGATGCATAAGGAACCTGGTTTAAAACTGCCTTCATTTAGTCGTAATGGCAGTATTGATTAGTCTTACATCAGGAAAATAAAATGAGACATCAGCGGGGAACGTCTTATATAGCAATTTTAATTGCTATTATTGGTTTTGCTTTTTTAGCAAAAGCATTAATTGCGGTTTGGGGACCGTATGTTGACGATCGTCTCGTCAACAATGAAATTGAAGAATTGATGAAGAGCAGTCCTAAAAATATTGCTCCGAGTAAGTTTGAGTCACAAATGTCACAGCGTTTAGATATGAATGGTGTACGTGATTTAAATTTTAAAGATATTGCTCAAGTCACTAATGTAGATGGTCTACAAGTGAAAACAGATTATGAAATAAGAAAACCTTTCTTATTGAATATTGATATTGTGTTGAAGTTCGAGAAAAGTTTTGATCAAAGCTCAGTCCAAGCTAAATGAAGCTCGTTTAGCAAGTCGTATCGGTTATCAGTTTAAACAACCTGAATTGTTACAACTGGCCTTGACCCACCGATCGGTGAGCCATAAATACAATTATGAACGCCTAGAATATCTGGGCGATTCATTATTGGGTATGATAATTGCCAATTATCTGTACCATGCCTACCCGCATGAAAATGAAGGGCGTCTAACGCGTATGCGTGCGACACTGGTTCGTCAGGAAGCGTTAGGTAAAATTGCCAATGACTTAAAACTCAGTCAAGAATTAATCTTGAGTACAGGTGAGTTGAAATCTGGCGGTCATCATCGCGAGTCTATACTTGCGGATACCGTTGAATCGATCATTGGTGCAATCTATGTCGATTGTCAGGATTTAAAAATTCTGGAACCGATTGTTCTTAAATGGTATGTGCCATATTTAGATCATATTGAACCAACCGATCAACTGAAAGATCCTAAATCACGTTTGCAAGAGTATTTACAAGCACGTAAAAAACCTCTCCCGGTTTACGAGGTTGTAGATATTCAGGGTGATGCTCCGAACCAACATTTTAAAGTTGAATGTACAGTCGAAGGGCTCCCTGTTAAATACGGTGAAGGTTCAAGCCGTCGCTTTGCTGAACAAGCTGTAGCGGCAGAAATCTTAGAAATTTTGGAGAAAAAGTCTTAATGACTACTCATTCCGATCACGTAGATGCTGATCACGAGTCGCAAGGCGACAGTAACGATTTAATTAGTCAGTTTTTTAGTGCGCAAGGTACTGAAATTCCTGCCGATTTTAAAAGTGGTTTTGTGGCGATTGTCGGTCGTCCAAACGTGGGTAAATCAACGTTAATGAACCATATTTTGGGTCAAAAACTTTCAATTACGTCACGTAAACCACAAACGACGCGTCATAAAATTGTGGGTATTGACTCACGCGAAAAGTCTCAGGCAGTATTCGTGGATACGCCCGGGATGCACAAAAAAGAAGTCCGTGCCATCAATAAAATGATGAACCGTGCGGCGCATTCTGCACTTCGTGATGTGAACTTGGTTTTGTTTGTGATTGATGCAGACAAATGGACACAGAATGATGATTTAGTGTTAGAAAAGCTAAAAAATGCCGATATGCCAGTTATTCTTGTGATCAATAAAATTGATACGCTAGAAAACAAAAACCATGCATTACCCTTGATACAAGAGCGTGCAAAATTGATGAATTTTGCAGAAATTGTTCCTGTATCAGCGTTACGCGGTGCAAATTTGGATCATTTGCGCAGTACGATTGAGAAATATCTGCCGTTCCAACCACCACTGTATTCACTTGAGCAATTGACTGATCGTTCAGAGCGTTTCCTTGCATCTGAAATTATCCGTGAAAAAATCATGCGTCAATTGGGTGAAGAGCTGCCTTATGATTTAACGGTTCAAATTGAGTCGTTTAAAACAGAAGAAGCAACAATTAATCCAAAAACTGGTCGTCCTAAAGCGGCGTGTACCTATATTGATGCGACGATTTTTGTCGATCGCTCTGGCCAAAAAGCCATTGTGATTGGTGAGAAAGGTGCCAAACTGAAGAAAATCGGTATGGATGCACGTGTGGATATGGAAAAAATGTTCGAGCAAAAAATCATGCTAACACTTTGGGTGAAAGTCAAAGGTGGTTGGTCTGATGATGAGCGTGCATTGAAAAGCTTGGGTTATAGCGATATTTAATTGCTAGACATTTAAAACTTTGAGGGAAGAGTAATGATGAAAGTATTAGCTGTAGTGGCATGTGTTTTGTTTCTACAAGGGTGTATTCATAAAATCGTTACTGTTCCTGTCAAAGTGGCTTATAAAACCACAAAAGGCGTGGTCAAAGGGACCGCTGCAGTTGTAGGTGCAGTCATTCCAGATGGGGGTGATGATGAAGAAGACGAAAAGAAAAAGAAAGACAAGGATTAATATCTTAAATCATGCGTAATGAGATACTGCATGGTTATTTAATTCACCATCGTAAATATCGTGAAAAAAGTCATATCGTGCACTTGTTTACGCAGGAGCATGGCCGAGTTGATGGTATTCTCAGGCAAACACCTCCGCCTCAGTATCAACCGATCTGCTTGCAAGCCTCCGGCAAGTCTGAGCTTAAAAATTTCAGTAAACTTGAAATTGTAAATCAACCCATATTCTTTTATGGGGATGCTTTTTTTTCAGGTTTTTATTTGAATGAAGTCTTATTGAGGTTATGTCCCTTAGAGGTCGAGATGCCAGAGACATTTGCTCAATATGCGCATACCTTAGAACAACTCCAATGCATGTCTGCGCAAGAAAATCCTGACCTGTTTTTGCGACAAATCCTTAGACAGTTTGAGCATGAGCTACTTGAAGAGTTGGGTTATGCGCTGGATTATTCAACTGATGCAAATCAACAGCAAATTCAGCTTCATGAAAATTATCAATTTCATTTAAATGAAGGTTTTCAACCTGTCATTAAAGCCTCACGCGCAACATTGTCAGGTCAACATATTTTAAGTATGTGTGATTATGAAAAAGGTGGGGAATTTAATTCTGAACAGTTACAATTACTGTCTAAGTTGTACCGACAAATGATTACTTCCTTGCTTGGTGATCGTCCATTAAAAAGTCGTCAATTGTGGATACAGAATTCTCAAACTCAACGTCATTAGGAAAGAATTATGGCAGCTTTGCTTGGTGTAAATATTGACCATGTGGCAACACTACGAAATGCACGTGGGACAACTTATCCAGATCCTGTGAATGCCGCAATTATTTGTGAGCAAGCGGGGGCGGAAGGGATTACGCTACATTTACGTGAAGATCGTCGCCATATTAAAGATGATGATGTGCGTCGTATGCGTTCTGTATTAAAAACCCATATGAATCTTGAAATGGCGGTGACCGATGAAATGGTTAAATTCGCCAAAGAGATTCAACCTCATCATGTATGCTTCGTTCCTGAAAAGCGTGAAGAGGTCACCACTGAGGGTGGTTTAGATGTTGTTGGGCATTTTGAAGATGTAAAAAATGCGACTCAAGCACTTGCAGCGATTGGTTGCGAAGTTTCATTATTTATTGATGCTGACTTCGCTCAAATTGATGCAGCAATTGCCTGTGGCGCACCTACGATTGAGTTGCATACAGGTGCATATGCAGATGCTGAAACACCTGAAGCGCAGAAAGCAGAGCTGGAACGTATTATTCGAGGTGCTGAATATGCCGCATCTAAAGGTTTGATTGTGAACGCTGGCCATGGCTTAAATATTGACAATGTCACTCCGATTGCGCGCATTGCGCAAATTCATGAACTAAATATTGGTCACTCGATTATTGCTGATGCAGTGTTTATTGGATTGGCACAGTCTGTAAAACAAATGAAAGCTGCGATTAAAGCCGCACGTTAATTATTTAAGTAAAGTATATGTCAAATATTGATTATGATGCCCTAATGAAGCCAGTCATTGGCTTCTTGGGGTGTGAAACACCAAAAGCATGGCTAGATGAAGCTTTAAATAATTTGGATATCCTGATGCAGGATCATGCCAATTGTGAAAAGAAAGCAGCAAGTACGGCAATGAATTTGATGTTTCGTTATAGTTTTTTTTCGGATTTACAAATCAAACTGGCACAGCTAGTACGTGAAGAAATGCTGCACTATGAGCAAGTGCTGGAACTGATGGCAAAACGTGGTCAGGAATGGGCTGCTATCAGTGCTGGTCGTTATGCGGGTGGTCTACGTAAAGAAGTACGGACTTATGAGCCAGAAGCGTTAATTGATATCTTGGTGATTGGCGCATTTGTTGAAGCACGGTCATGTGAGCGTTTCTATGCGCTTGCACCACATGTGGATGAAGAGTTGGGGCGGTACTACCGCTATTTGCTAAAGTCTGAATCACGCCATTATGAGGACTATTTAGCATTGGCCATGGATGTGGCGACGACCAATAAGCTAAAGAACCCGAAAGAAGATATTCAGATGCGTATTGAGCATATTCGTGAAGTTGAAAAAAATCTGATTAGCAGCCCAGATGATTTATTCCGCTTTCATAGTGGTGTGCCAGTCAAAGCAGCTTGATAAAATAATCCTCCAGAATGGGGGATTTTTTATGCACTTAAAATAAATGATAATAAGAATTATTTATAATTATCTTGGGTGAATCTAAAATGAAACGATCTCTATGAATCAAACAATTTAAGCTCACTTATTTAATATGAAATTACAATTCACTTTACTCTGTATCGCTTTGTGTGCGGTTGGTCAGGCTCAAGCGCATTATCCTTATGTTGCGCCTCTAAACTATCAAACATTTAATAATCATAGTGCCATTCTTTCTGGTTTTTATGACAATCCGTTTGTTTCTGAAATAGCCATTAAAAACTTTAATTTCCATGTATATACACCATCAGGTGATAAGCTGCATTTAACAGATGCCGATTGGGTAAAAACGCAAACGGTCAGCAGTTATAGTTTAGAAAATAAGCAGGATGGCACGTATCGTATTCGTGGTGAAAAACAGGGAAGTACAGCGCGTTTTGCTTATGATCAAAAGCAGTGGAAAGCGTTAATCAATGGTGTGCGTGATCCTCAAAAAACTGCGAATGCAAATGTCATTTATACAGCCGAGTTGACTAAAAAGTCGCAAATCAAAAGTATTCAAACGCAGGAAATCATTGAAACTTTTGTATCACGCCGTGCAACCTCTACACATGTGGTGAATCATTTACATGATGGCTTTGATGTGCAATTTAAAACCCATCCAAATGCTATAAAGCATAATGAGCCTGTGCAACTGAAAGTGCTAGATCAGAAAAAAGCGGTTGCGGGTTTACAGGTTGAAATTTTGCAGCAAACCACGGATTACAGCCGTGAAGGAAAAGTTTATAAAACGCTTAAAACTGATCAAGATGGAAATTTGAATTTTAACCTATCAGATCGTGGTCAGTATTTGCTGAAAATGGATTATC
This sequence comes from Acinetobacter sp. YH16044, assembly GCF_013417145.1. Lineage (NCBI taxonomy): Bacteria > Pseudomonadati > Pseudomonadota > Gammaproteobacteria > Moraxellales > Moraxellaceae > Acinetobacter > Acinetobacter sp. YH16044. The sequence goes on along the minus strand of NZ_VPEK01000017.1, from coordinate 17,031 downwards.
AACAGCCTTTTGAAATGAAGGAACACGCATTAAAACGATATAAATATACTTTGAGTTTTAATGTGATTTAAAGAGAAAAAGCTCTGCGATTTGCGGAGCTTTTTTATGAAAATGATTTAGCTATCTTTAGGTTCAAGATAAAACATCGATAAACCTATCAATAAAATTAAACTGGTTTGAGTGAAAAAGTGTTTATTAAAACCACCATAATATTGCTGCGAATAGCCTGCAATCAGTAAACAACCCGTTAAATAAAGCAATCGATAATATCGGCTCTCAAAACAATAACAGACACTTGCAAAACATAAAATCAGGCAGCCAATCACCATATAATGGATATCCCAAATGATGGTGTTGATTGCAAATAAAAGTGCTGAAAGTGCGCCGATAGATAAATTACGCAGGCTTTCAAACCCTTGAAAAATGTGCATCAAAGCTAATATGAAGAATGGCAATAGAGCAAGTGCATATTTTATTCTTATACTGTTTTGCGTCATGAGCATAAAATTTTGCTGTTTCTCAACAATGGGGCTAGTACTGATGCTTAGCCTAAGCCATTGCAGGGTTAAGTGTTCAGGGATGTTGGCTTTAACTAAAAATTTGAGAGTGGCTTGTGGTGGAATAATATAATTTTCTTGGAATTCATGGCCATAAAACATCCATGACTTATTGGTCTCTAGTGTGTGATATTGCGTATTTTTTTGAGTTGAGATGTTAAAAAGTTGTCCAGTTGCATTTAACCCAGCTTTCATACATGGTGTTTCTTTCTCGTGAACAATACATAACGGCAGTACCGAAATTTCAAGATCTTTTCGAGTTTGTTGCTGACCTGCAAAATCGATATGAACATATAACTGATCAGATTGGTTTTGCAGCGTAATCGGTGTGCTTGACCAATATAGTCCTTCTGTCATCTCGTTCAATACAGATTCAGATATTTCGGGAATAGTATTGTGATTTTGAAACTGCTGAGGTGGAATCAACCATTGTAGCTTGCTGTCAAGAAGGGTGTTCGATTCACTATTATATAAATTGGGTGGTGTTTTGAAATGTTGCTCAATTTCACTTTCGGGTGTGCAGCTCACCAAATAAATTGCAAATGGGCTGATAAAAATTAAAAGAAAAATGAATGCAGTGAGATAGTGTTTTAAGGCAGTTTTATTTGATTCAGCATCAACTTGAATGAACATTTTTTTATTTTAATGACAATGACTTATAGATTATATGTAAATCATAGTCATTAAAAAAGCCCATTTAAATAAATGGGCTTTAGAATTTGGCTCTCCAACCTGGGCTCGAACCAGGGACCTGCGGATTAACAGTCCGTCGCTCTACCGACTGAGCTATTGGAGAATCTGAATGCGATTATAAGCAGATTTTGGGGAGGGTCAAGCTAAAAATACCAATCTGAGGAGAAATGCGTGATAGATGTTTTTTATTTGAACAAAAAGAAGGATTTTTTAGAAAAAATGAATCTTAGGCTTGCAAAGAAAAAATTCAATTGATAGTCTGAATGGAACAACAGAGCGTTTAAACATATGTTTAAACAGTGTGGATTTAAACCCAACTTGCCAGCACTAAAATGGCTAAACAGGAGAAAGCGAATGAATACGCTGACTATTTCTCAGATTTTTTCAAACTTTTCTTTCTATCAAGAAAACTATCTTTCCATTATCAGTAACCAAGAGCAATATCAAACACCTGTTGAAGGTGCGTACGTTGACGTTTGGCCTTTGGGTCAACGTGACTTAGCATTGGGTGATTTATTACAACTGTGGTTTAGTGAAAAATGGTTGATCAACGCGCCATGTCATTTACGTTTTGAACATCAAGATGATGGTCGTCGTGTGCCTTTGCAACGCAAGCAAGATTTGTATTTATACCAATTGGCAGGTAATGCGTTATCAGGCTCAAATCGTTCTAAAGTATGGTCTATTTCAGAACAACAAGAACTTCGTGTTGAGTTAGATAGTGCTTTAAAATATTACTGCTTTCAAAAGGGCAGTAATCGCATTGATCTAAGCGAAGGCCAATTAATTCGTGCCTTACATTCAGCAATTTAAGTTTGAATCATCATCTGCTCGCATTGAATTGCAAGCAGAAAAATAAAAATATTAAGGACGTATAATCATGCAGGTTGCAGTTGCATGTGCATAAAGTTTGCCATTGTCATCAATAATTTTCCCTTCAGAAATCCCTAAATTTGTACTGATATTAATGACTGTTCCTATCGCTGTAAGTTCAACATTCTTTGGGATCGGACGACACATTTTAATATTTAAGTCGATGGTGCCATAACCCACACCAGCCTCTAATAACGTGTGAATGGCACAACCTGTCACCGAGTCGAGTACCGTAGCAGCAAAGCCACCATGCACGCCGCCAAGCGGATTTAAGTGTCGTGCATCTGCTTTAGCCTTAAAGCTAATACTGCCCTCAGATACTTCATAAGGCTGCATAGGAATAGTTTCGCTAATACTTGCAGGAGGAATTTTCCCTGCACACATGGCTTGTAGAAGTTGCAGTCCAGTCATTTCTTTTGGGTTCATTGTGCTTTTCCTTTTACTAAGTTTTTAGTTTCTTTTTGGAACTTGATTATTAATAAAACAAAAAACAGCAGATGCGTCAATTAAAGAGAATGAAATGAAGAGTCGATTTGGTAAGACTTATATGTGTAGTACGATGATAGATAGAGCTATTCGTTGCTATAAGAGAGATAGGTTTTATCAAAGTTGTCAAATGACAAGTTGTTTAGCCAATTTTGTGCTGGAAATTCCTTTTATGCTTTTGATTTATTTTGTCAAAGCTTCGAATAGCCCAAAGATATCATTCTATCGATGCTCTTTGGCGATTTAGCCTCAAGTTGTATATACCTTAATGAAGTAGATAGACTGTGTGACGGAGAAGTGTTCAATTGTCTGTGCTGTATTTAGCCATTATCGGCAGAATGTGGTTTATCGGTGTGCCTTTGAGTTGGCATATTATTTTACCCGAAGTAATTGTCTTCGCCGGAATTGACTTGATGGTTTGGTCTTCGGCAGGGAAAGGGTATTCTGAAAAACATGAAAATTAGAAGATATAAATCATGAAAGAAAATAATGTATTAACTCCTGAAATTTACGCCTCTTATCCTTATGATGGAAAGATTTTAGAATATTATCAGGGCGTTTTTGAATCGGTGTATATCATTTTGCATCCCTTTTATAAAGCAGTCACATTGGAACTGGAACGTTATAATGTTGAAACGTGGCCTGAAAAAAATGAGTTTATCAAAGGCTGTTATCCAATTGCATGGCATGAAATTTTAAATTTGTCTGGGCTGGAGAATGTCTCTCAAATTGATGTTGCATTAAGGACGATGATTGGCGGAATTAAACAACAATATGAAAATAAAATGTGGGAAAAGCAGGTTCTTGATTTATACAAGCAGAGTGAAATTATTAATCCATGTGATGATGGGCTTATTTCGCCATTTTTAGAAAATCCGCTTTTATATGCATTGAAAGAAATCGGCTATGACTTTTTGCTGACGGTTGATGAGTATGGGATAAATCAACCGAAAAAATGCAGATTGATTATTTGATCGCAAATGATCTGCTTGATGTATGTAATTACACTGAAGATTATCAGCTTCTATTTGCCACACATTGGGACAGTCACTGTACTTTTTTATGTTCTTCAAAAAAAATCATTGATCAGATTCTAGAAATTCACCCCTTTGAAGGATTCTTCTGTACTCCTAAAACTGAAGTCTATTGGGGACTGCATGAGATTTAAACGATGAGGCTTTTAAATCATCACAATATTAAGCCGTGAAATGTAAACCATAAAAAACCCGCGAATATCGCGGGTTTTTTTGATTTGATCTTTAGATCAAATTATTTTTCAGCAGCAATTGAAGCAATCGCAGCGTCTACGCCTTCGATTGAGTCAGCAGCTTTCTTGATACGTGCAAGTGCATCTACAAGCACTTCGTCTGCAGTTGCATAAGAAATACGCATGTAACCACCTAGACCGAACGCATCACCAGGAACTACTGCAACACCAGTTTCTTCCAATAACCATGCAGAGAATTCTGTGCAAGATTTTAAACCTTTTGCACGAATCAGTGGACGGATGTTTGCGTATGCATAGAATGCACCGTCAGCAGGAAGGCAAGTAATACCGTTGATGTCATTCAAGCCTTTCACAACTAGGTCGTGACGGCGTTTGAATGCTTCAATCATTGGCTCAAGAACGTCTTGAGGGCCATTCAATGCAGCTTCAGCAGCAACTTGTGAAATAGAAGTTGGGTTTGAAGTTGATTGAGATTGGATTTTTTTCATCGCACCAATAAGTTTAGCAGGGCCCGCTGCGTAGCCAATACGCCAGCCAGTCATTGCATAAGCTTTAGATACACCGTTAAGAACGATTACGCGATCGTAAAGGTCTGGTGCAACTGTTGCGATGTTATAGAATTCGTCGTCCCAACGGATTGGTTCGTACATGTCATCAGAAGCAACTAAAACTTCAGGGTATTTACGTAGAACTTCAGCTAAAGCAAGTAATTCTTCTTTAGTGTAGATCATACCTGTTGGGTTAGAAGGGCTGTTTAGAACCACTAAACGAGTTTTGTCAGTGATTGCAGCTTCTAATTGAGCAGGCGTAATTTTGAAACGTTGGTCTTCACCACATTTCACAATTACAGGAGTGCCTTCAGCAATGATCACCATGTCTGGGTAGCTTACCCAGTAAGGAGCAGGGATAATTACTTCGTCACCTTTGTTTAACAAAGCAAGTGCCAAGTTAAAGAAAGATTGTTTACCACCACAAGAAACCAAAATTTGGTTTGCAGCGTAATCAAGGTTATTGTCGCGTTTTAATTTAGCAATAATTGCTTTTTTAAGACCTGGAGTACCGTCAACAGCTGTATATTTAGTGAAGCCATTGTTGATAGCAGCAATTGCAGCATCTTTGATGTGTTGTGGGGTATCGAAATCCGGTTCACCTGCGCCTAAACCAATTACGTTTTTACCAGCAGCCTTCAATTCAGCAGCTTTGTTAGTAACAGCAAGTGTAGGGGACGGTTTGATGCTATTTACACGATCAGACAGACGTACGTCCACGGCAGTATTCCTTCTTATAGGGATTAAAAAATAAAAAGCACACTATCTTAGCTTAAATGCACAGTAATGGGGAGTGGCAAAATCAACAATGTGCAAAAAAGTGTGATATTCCATCCTAACCCTATAATTAAGAAAATTTACATTGAGTTACTTAAATTTTTAATCAAATTTTATGGCAAATTCTTAAAGTCACGGACAAAAATAGGGCATAAAAAAGGCCACAACATGTGTGACCATTTTTAATAAAATTTTGTGCTTCAAATACTTTGCTTATTGAACAAAACGCGATAAATCTTCTTCAGGGCGAGCAGTTAGCACTTCTACACCATTTTTTGTTACAAGTAGCGTGTGTTCGTACTGTGCAGACAAGCTATGATCTTTAGTCACGACAGTCCATTTATCGCCAAGAAGTTTGGTTTTCCAGTCGCCACCATTCACCATTGGTTCAATCGTGAATGTCATGCCTTCTTCTAAGATCATGCCTGTATTGGGTTGACCGTAGTGTAAAACTTGTGGTTCGTCGTGGAAAACAGTACCGATACCATGACCACAGTATTCACGTACAACGCCAAAACGTTCTGATTCAACATATTGTTGAATGGCATTACCGATATCGCCCATGGTTGCGCCCGGTTTTACTACCGCCATACCACGGTACATGGCTTCTTGGGCAACTTTACATAAACGGTTCGCTAAAATAGATGTTTCACCACCCACGATGTACATCATGTTGGTATCACCGTGGTAACCATCTTTAATCACAGTGACATCGATGTTTAAGATGTCACCTTTTTTTAACTTTTTGCTTTCAGATGGAATACCGTGACACACAACATGGTTCACTGAAGTACAGATCACGTGCTGGAACGCTGGACGACCCGGCGCAGCGCCATAACCTAAACAAGCAGGAATAGCTTCTTGTTTGTTGACAATATAGTCATGACAAATCGTATCAAGTTCTAGGGTAGTCACACCTGGAACAATATGCGGTTTGATCATATCCAAAACTTCTGCCGCCAGTCGACCCGCGACGCGCATTTTTTCAATTTCGTCAGGCGTTTTAATTAATCGACGTGGAGCTTCGTAAGTACTGTTCATGATCTCTAAAAACTTTTGGAAATTTGTATGTGACTATGGTATAAATAGCCGCCCATTTTATCAAATGCTTTTTCGTGAATATCTTTCACGAGCTTTGTGCGATGGGGCAATAAAATCCGCACATATATCGACACATTTCTCTGGGTGCCTTTTTAGGTGGAGAATGCGGGTATATGGAGGCCTAACCCAAACTTTAAGGTAAAGAAAATGGCAGATTACAACGTAAGCATGCGCGACCTTCTTCAAGCAGGCGCACACTTCGGTCACCAAACACGTTTTTGGAATCCAAAAATGCGCGAATACATCTTCGGCGCGCGCAACAAAATTCACATCATCAACCTTGAGCACACTGTTCCTGCGTTAAATGATGCTTTGAACTTTGCTAACAACTTGGCTAGCAAAAAGAACAAAGTTTTGTTCGTTGGTACAAAACGTGCAGCTTCTGCAATCATCCGTGAACAAGCTCAACGTGCAGGTCAACCATATGTTGATCACCGCTGGTTGGGGGGTATGTTGACTAACTGGAAAACTCTTCGCCAGTCAATCAACCGTCTAAAAGACCTTCAAACTCAATCTACTGACGGTACTTTCGCTAAACTTACTAAACGTGAAGCTTTAGAACGTACTCGTGAGATGGAAAAACTTGAACGCGCTCTTGGCGGCGTTAAAAACATGGGTGGTTTACCTGACGCATTATTCGTAATCGATGTTGATCACGAAGCAATTGCAATTAAAGAAGCTAAAAACCTTGGTATTCCTGTTATCGGTATCGTTGATACAAACTCTAACCCAGACAACGTAGACTACGTTATCCCTGGTAACGACGATGCGATCCGTGCAGTTACTCTTTACGCTTCTGCTATGGCTGATGCGATTCTTGCTGGTAAAGAATATGCTCAATCACAAGCAAATGCACAAGCTAAAGGCGAAGAAGCTCCTGCTTCTGAGGCTTAATGCGTTTGACGTAAGCTTGTCATTTTTGCGACACGTGATGGTGGCAAAGTAAGCGTCATGTATGCAGACGGCCCAAGAGACAGCTCTGGGCCGTTTCTGTTCTAAAAAGAATTCATTTTCTACCGTATTTAGGAGATTAACATGACTGCAGTTACAGCAAGCATGGTTAAAGAATTGCGCGATCGTACTGGTCTTGCAATGATGGAATGTAAAAAAGCATTAACAGAAGCGGGCGGTGACATCGAATTAGCGATCGACAACCTTCGTAAATCTGGTCAAGCTAAAGCTGCTAAAAAAGCGGGTAACATTGCTGCTGACGGCGCGATCACTATCGCTCAAGAAGGCAACAAAGCAATCCTTGTAGAAGTTAACTGTCAAACTGACTTCGTTGCTAAAGACGAAAACTTTGCTGGTTTCTCTGCTAAAGTTGCTGCTGCTGCGCTTGCTGCTGGTGTAACTGACGTTGCTCAAATTGCTGAATTGAAACTTGAAGATGGTGCTACTGTAGAAGAAGCTCGTATCGCGCTTGTTCAAAAAATCGGTGAAAACATCCAAGTGCGTCGTGCTCAAATCGTTGAAGGCGACAACCTTGCAGTTTACAAACACGGTTTAAAAATCGGTGTTGTAGTTGCATACGCTGGTGATGCTGAAACTGGTAAAGGTTTGGCTATGCACATCGCTGCATTCAACCCAGTTGCTGTAAACGAAGCTGGCGTTTCTGCTGAACTTATCGCTAAAGAAAAAGAAATTGCTGAAGCGAAAGCAATTGAATCTGGTAAACCAGCAAACATCGTTGAAAAAATGGTAACTGGTTCAGTTCAGAAATACTTGAACGAAGTTGTTCTTGAGAACCAAATGTACGTTATCGACAACGATAAGAAAGTTGCAGAAGTTCTTAAAGCAACTGGTACTACTGTTGCTAACTTCGTACGTTTCGAAGTTGGTGAAGGTATTGAGAAAAAAGCTGAACTTTCTTTCGCTGAAGAAGTTGCTGCTGCTCAAGCTGCTGCAAAATAATCTCTGATTATTTGTAGAAAAAAGCCCTCGTTTTAGAGGGCTTTTTTTATGGCTGTAGCTTTACTGATTTCAAAGCTATTTAAACTTTATATTGTGTACATTGTTGTTCACAGATTCTATTTTTATCCATATTAATGACTATAATGAGTTGAAAATTTAGATTTAAACTATCTTATGGCAAACAAAACAAACTTAACCATCGGCGGAATTATTGTTGCGCTTGTAGCAGCTTATTTCGGAATCGATTTACAACAACAAAAAACTGCACCAGTTCAGACGACAGCGGAACAAAACTCACAGCCACAAATAGAACCAGTACAACCTGCAGATGCTCAACAAAAAGGGCAGAGTGCTGAAGATGTTATTGCGCATGCATTTAAAAATAAACTCAGTAATGTTCAGGTTGAGGGTACAGGTCGAGTGAAAGCGGTACTTCGAGATGATAATGAAGGTAGTCGGCATCAAAAGTTCATTTTGACCTTAAATAATGGTCAAACCCTTTTAGTTGCACATAATATCGATCTAGCCCCACGAATTGATAACTTGCAAAAAGGCGATACAGTTCAATTTTACGGTGAATATGAATATTCAGATCAGGGGGGTGTGATGCACTGGACACATCACGATCCGAATGGACGTCATCAGGATGGTTGGTTAAAGCATCAAGGTAAAACCTATCAATAAAAATCACGTAGTCATTTTTAACTTTAGTCATTTAAATGATCATGATTCAGATGAAGCTATCAACATAAAATTGGATTAACCATATTGAGTAAAAGCCAGTGTTTAAACACTGACTTTTTGGTCGTATAAATAGAAAAAATGATTGGAAATACCAGAGATAAATACACCTATAAATAATAGGGTTTTAAGCATCGAATATGAAGAAAACCGATCTGGAATAACTGAAAAAGAGATCCATGAAATTAATCGTGCTCTAAATGCTCTTTATTTGCGATTTATGGCGTATTTTCCAATTACCAAGTACTTTTACCTGAAAATGTATCTAAACACCAAATAGGGCCAATGAGGAGGAATTGGAGATCTTTGAAAAAAGAGGGCTTTTTACCTTCAATTTTATGGCCATAAAATTGACCAATCCATGCGAATACAAAGAGTGCGATATAAAAGCCGTATCCAACTGGTAACACCCAAATTAGCCATGCCATGATTAATGTTAACGCGGCCATTGCAACAGCAAGCACAATGTTTAAACGTGCGTAAAAGATAAATGCTAATGCAAGTAAGACAGCAGTAAGTAGCGCGCTAAAATGTGCCAATATGCCAACGATTGAAAAATAAATCGTAGGTACGCAAATCCAGTGAATCATTTTATTGGTTTTATTTTGATGACTTTCGCTGTATTCATCAAACCATTCGTTGATTGTTTTCATGATAGTCCTTAATCATGGGGAAGGACTCCAATAAAAACAAGAATGGGGTAAGGGTCAAAATCGGGTTACTGAAGATTTGAAAGGCTAAGAGGCTACAAATAAAAAACCACGCTAGGCGTGGTCTGTTAAATGCAGTCACTTCATTGGAGAATTAAGAATTTGGACCGTCTACGCGTTCAATGCTCACGTTTGCAGTACCCGCACTGGTAATACCCAATTGCTTAGCAGCGCCATAAGATAAATCGAGAACACGGTTACCATGGAATGGACCACGGTCATTTACTTTGACCACGACGCTTTTACCATTATTGCGATTCGTAACACGAATAAAGCAATTAAGTGGCAGGCTACGATGTGCTGCTGTAAGTGCGTTCATGTCAAAGGTTTCACCGCTTGCTGTTTTACGACCGTGGAATTGACGACCGTACCAAGAAGCAGTACCAGTTTGAGTGAACTTACGAACAGTATTCGAAGCGACAGTGTTTAACTTTTCAATCACTGAAGGCTCATCTTCAGGGATTTCGATTTTAGCAGCGATTGTTTGACGACGAATTTTATCGCCAGAACGCTCAGTGATTGAAAGGCTACTTAAATTCGTAAAGTTTGAATTGAAGCTTTGAGCTTCTTTATTCAATACACGAGCTGCAAGACGCGAGTTGTCATTATCATGATTGAATGATGATGACTGAACCATCTCAGCTTGTGACTGACTTAGCGCAACTGCCGTGGCAACCGCTAAGGCATATTTAAAAATTGATGACTGCATTGTTTATCTCCCAATGGCATATTTACTGGTTCAACTAAGTCGCTGATATCCATGTAAACACGTCTGATATTTCACTTTTGCAACTACATTTAACGAGATGGATAATATTCATGCCATCGATAGGCTGTCTAGTGTTTAATTAAAATACTTTGAAAATGTCTAAAAAATTAACAATAGTTGGTTAAAAAATAATCAATAATGTAACAAGGTGTGTAAAATGTCGAATAAATGCTCATTTTGGTGAAAATATTTGTTGACTTTTTTGCTCTATAAGAAAAAAACCAGTCTTATCGACTGGTAACTTCAGTGCCTAAAAGCCATAGTGCAGTCGCATACATACGGCTTTTGTTATAGGTTGTAATGACCTGAAAATTTGGATAAGTAATGTAATAAATTGGTCCATAACTATCTTGCAATTGGATGACATTGACTAAATCGAGATCATCGATTTTTACCAATGGATTCATAGGGGTTACACCTTGAGCCTTGAGTACACCATAGGGTGTTGGCTGGTTTAAATCCTTTGCAATAATAGCATCTGGGTTATTTCCGCTATAGCGAGCAGCAAAAGCAATCGGTTGATTACGCTGCCAACCATAATTTGCTAAATAATTTGCAATTGAACCAATGGCATCGACAGCTGAATTACGCAGGTCAACATGACCATTGCCATCGTAGTCCACACCAAATTTTGGAATGTTACTTGGCATAAATTGAGGATAACCCACAGCACCTGCATATGAACCGACGACAGAGTTGGTTGGAACACCATCTTTATATGACCAAGCAATCAGTGCAGCAAGTTCATCTTGGAAATATTGCGCACGGCGTTCATAGCCAAAACCAAGGGTCGCCAAAGCATCACGGGTAATAAAATTACCTTTATTGCTGCCATAGCCTGTTTCAACACCCAAAATGCCTAAAATCACGGATTGAGGCACACCAAATTGTTGTTCTGCACGATTTAAAGTGTCGGCATATTGATTTTTGAAGCGAACGCCGCGTTGAATTGTACTTTCAGCTAAAAAGTTGGTTTTGTATTGATACCAAGGCTTTGATTCGCCGGGTCGATTCATAATACTAATAATATTGGGTAGGTTTTTACTACCTTGCATTGCCCAATCAATTTGATTTTCACTCAGACCATAGGTTTGCATTGCATTTTGTTTAAAGCTTGCATATGCCGGATGAGATTGGAAGTCGTTGGCCTGACAAAAACTGGTCAGTGAAAGTGAACCGGCCATAATGGCAATATGTGATAGTTTTTTATAAAAATTTCGATTTAGCATAAATAAAAAATTTCCAGTTGCTTTAGCGATGAGTATGAACAAAATTTCGAGGGGGTAAAGGTCCTGAAAATTGTGATGACCTTCTGGTTTCATAGCTCATTAAAGGTAAAGGTTACCAATAGCAACTAAGATACCACTGACAGTGCATGCTTTCATAAATAGATATACAAAAAAAGACAAAGCAAAGGGTTTTTTCGCAGTTAACATATTGAAAAGTGACATATTCATTTACATAACTTGCAAATATTCACAAATCATTTGAAATAAAGATGACTCTCAAACTCATGCTTCATAAAAACGCAGAACGAGTAAACTTTATCGCGTTGCGAAATACTGTTTAGAAGCTACAAAAGTTGCAATGTTATATCTAAAAATAAAGGGACAGGATTAAAAAGGTACCGGTCTAAAAGCTTCCATATGCATGTGATGGCATATTCACCTCGTGGGTGTTTTCGCTAACGCTTCAATGCTGTTGAAAACGTTGCTATATAAAGTAGAAATATAGAATGAATGATAAAAAAGAAAGAGATTGAATATTAAAATGGACACATTGAAATTTAAGCCAAAATGACGACTAACATTAAAAGTTGATCTGTAATCAGGTTCTTTCTTTTCTGTGTGGATTTTTAAAAATAGTACATATAAATGTACTGTCATTTAATTGAGATCAGTTCATATTCTAGAACTGTGTTTGCATGACTATATATAGTCATTGTATCGGGATTCGATTTTATGCGTTTAGCCATAAAAAAACCTAGCTGAAGCTAGGTTTTGACGAGTAGTGCGATTTATTTGTTAAACATCGAATCATGTGCTTCTGCAAGGGCACCTAGCTCTTCTTTGGTCAGATTTGGGAAAATCTTATCAATCGCGATATGAATTGCTTTAATCACGGCAGAAGAACCGATATCGGCTGCTTTACGTTTAATCATGCCTAAATCGAGTGTTTTATTAAAGTCATTCATAAAATGACGTACTGCAGCTTCAGCAAACTGTTTATACAGTTCACCAAAAGCAGCTTTATTGACATCTACACCCGATTTAATTTCGGCATAACTGTTCTTAAGGTTAGTGACCAGTCCTGCATCTAAGCTCAGACCTACACGATGAGCGCCGACTGTGTCCTGAAATAAACTTCGTTCTGAAAATTCAATGGATTGTTTCACCACATCATTCGGAGATTTACCCAGTAGCTGCTTTAACAATACAGCGACTGTTGATTTGACATAGCCAGCCAGTTTTTCTGCTGTGTCGCGCTTATCGCTTGCAGGAAACAGATGAACAGGAGCTAATATAGTTGCACCAATGATTTCTTCATTAATCAGCAAAGCTGTTTTATCACGTAAAGGATAAAGGGGTTCACTTGAATTTTTTTTCGCGTGACCAGTTTGGATACTGTTTAGAAGTTCCTCAGAAGGAATAAAACCAAAAAATGGCATCACTAACCTCAATTTTTTTATTGTCGCGCCAATCGAATGGGGCGAGGCATCCATGTTAAATCCGATACACGACAAGGGTTGATATCCAATCCACCACGGCGTGTATAGGCAGCATATACCATCAGCTGACTTGGTTTTAAATGTTGCCAAATATCGGCAAACATTTGCTCCACACATTGTTCGTGGAAACCATTATGCTGACGGTAAGAAATAATATAAGCCAGAATACTACGATAACAAGGCTTAGTACCTTTATACCTTATAAATACCGTTCCCCAATCAGGTTGACCCGTGACTGGGCAGTTACTTCTTAATAAATGTGAATAAAGTTGAATTTCAACTTCTTCTTGCGCTGCATCTTCATCTAAAGCGAGTAAAGCTGCATTTGGATGATTTTCTAACTGGGTGGGTTCTAAGTCATCAATACAAATGCCTTGCGGTTTTGAAATTTCAACATCATCGACATGAAATAGATCAATAGTCACAGCGGCATTGGCTGCTGCTGATAAGTCTTTTTCTACAGTTGCTTTAAACGCTGCCTGAGAATCAAATTTGGTAAAGTTCATACTATTAAAGTAGAGCTTTAAAGATTTGGATTCGATCAGGTTGTCTGAACTTGCTGGCAAAGTTAAACGACCAATAGCAACTTGAGGCACACCAGAAGCATTTAACCAAGAAATTTCAAAAACATGCCACCAGTCTTTACCTTGGCGTATGCCTTCCACATGGGCATATTGTTCACGTGCAGTGGCACGTGCAATCGGAAACAGAATATCGGGTTGATATTCTGTAGGGTAGTTGGTGTCTTTACCTAAAAGGGATTGTTCTACACTCATTATTCACGCATTCCTGAACCACGAGAAAGTAAATGATACGCCACGCCATAAAGAACAACGCAACATGCAGTAATAACTGTCAGTGAAATGCCGACATTCACATCGCTATGGCCCAAAATACCGTAGCGGAAAGCATTGACCATATACACGACAGGGTTGATTAAAGAGAGATTTTGCCAAAAAGGACTCAGTGATGAGATGGCATAGAAAACACCGCCTAAATAAGTCAGCGGAGTCAGGACGAAAGTCGGGATAATCGAAATATCGTCAAAAGATTTTGCATAGACAGCATTAATAAATCCGCCAAGAGAAAACAGCAGCGAAGTAATGAGAACTGTATATATAGTTACGAAGATATTGGTCAGGTGTAATTCAGTAAAAAATAGGCTCATCGCAGTGACAATAAAGCCGACTAAAACACCACGGCAAACACCACCGATCACATAACCCCAAAGCACCATGTGTAACGGCACTGGACTCATGATTAATTCTTCGATGCTTTTTTGAAATTTTGCACTAAAGAAACTGGATGACACATTGGCATAGCTGTTGGTAATGACCGCCATCATAATTAAGCCGGGCACGATGAACTGCATATAGCTAAAACCACCCATTTGCCCAATGCGTGAACCGACTAAATTACCGAAAATCACAAAGTACAAACTCATGGTGATTGCCGGTGGGAGAAGGGTTTGCGGCCAAATACGCATGAAACGGCGAATTTCTTTATACACTAAGGTGTAGAGGGCAATACACAGTTGGTTAAAATTCATTGTGCTGCACCTTCAAGATTTTTTTCGACCATACGGACAAACAGTTCTTCTAGTCGGTTAGATTTATTACGCATACTTCGAACCTGAATACCTTGAGATTCCATGAGTTGGAATAAATCATTCAAGGTATGGCCTTTATCCATAGTGACTTCTAAGGTGACAGGATCTACTAAGTTGAAACGGACACCAATAATTTCTATATGGATCGGTTCAATGGGTTCGGCTAGATCGAAAATAAATGTTTCTTCATTCAACTGGCTGAGGAAACCTTTCATGCTGGTGTCTTCTTTAATCACACCACGATCAATAATTGCGATTCGACGGCACAACATTTCAGCTTCTTCTAAATAGTGTGTCGTTAAAATAATGGACGTGCCTTTTTCGTTCATTTCAGTGAGGAAATCCCACATCGAACGGCGTAGTTCAATATCAACACCAGCAGTCGGCTCATCTAAAATCAGCAGTTTAGGTTCATGCATCATGGCACGAGCGATCATTAAACGGCGTTTCATACCGCCCGATAGCATGCGTGCTTGGGTGCTACGTTTTTCCCAAAGGCCAAGCTTTTCTAAATATTCCTCTGCACGTTTCTCTGCTATCTTTTTAGAAATACCGTAATAACCAGCTTGAGTCACCAAAATATCAAATGTTTTTTCAAATTGACCAAAGTTAAATTCTTGAGGTACAACGCCCAAACACTGCTTTGCATGCGAGGGATGGGTATCTAAATTGTGCCCAAAAATTTCGACAGTACCTGAAGTTTTACGGGTTAGTGAACTGATAATACTAATCGTGGTAGATTTTCCTGCACCATTGGGACCTAAAAGTGCATAAAATTCACCTTCGGGTACTGTTAAATCAATACCTTTAAGCGCCTGAAACCCATTTTTATAGGTTTTTGACAGCTGCTTTAACGTTAGTGCATCAGTCATAAATAATTCACTCTATAAATAGTATGAGTATTGTGCGATATCGGGGCAAATAAACCAAGTAAATCGTATGGAATTCTGCATTTTAAAAATAGAACGTTGTATAAAGCTTAAGCAGAAAAATACCTAACATCTATATAGTTGCTTTACCTTACAGTTTTTTTTGTTATGATGTGCGCAATCCAAAATAAGCGCTCATAGCTCAACTGGATAGAGTACAGGTCTCCGAAGCCTGTGGCGTGGGTTCGAGTCCCGCTGAGCGCACCATTTCCTTGTTTGATCATATCCGAATTAATCCTAATATTATTAAAAATTAATAACTTATATCTACTTATTGTCCGATAATGTCCGAGGGCGTTTTAGGATACCGTAATCTTTTACGGTATTTTTTACGGTACATTCCATTTCTGACAAAAATATACCGTAAAAATGCCTAAATTAGTTATCAGTCTGACTGACTCAAAAATTAAGTCTGCAATATCAATGCAAAAGAAATCATTTGAAAAGAATATTAAGCTTTCAGATGGTGGTGGCCTTTATTTATTGTTAGATAGAAAAGGTGGGGCATATTGGCGTTTTGATTATATTCGCCCAATCTCTAAGAAAAGAGCCACTATAGCTATCGGTATTTATCCAAGTTGTACATTGGCCAGAGCTCGTGCAAAACGAAGTGAGTTTAGAGAACTGCTTGCGCAGAATATTGACCCAGCAATTCAAAAGCAAGATAAACAGTCCCAATGTCGAAATAATAGTTTTAGATCAGTAGCAGATGAATACCGTAAGACTGAAGAGCTGGAATCAAGTACACAACGTCGGAATCAGTTTATCTGGGATAAGCTTTATGTTGCTATTGGTGAGTTCCCCATTGATTCGATAACAGCCACTCAAATTTTGGAAGTATGCCGTCTTTATGAAAGACAAGGTAAGACTGACTCAGCAAAGCGAATGAGAAGTAAAGCATCTCAGGTGTTTCGGTATGCGATTGCTTTGGGTTTATGTCAATTTAATGTTGCTGACCAAATTAGCGGTATTTTGAAGGTGGGTAAAACTAAGCATCGAGCGGCTATTACTGATGAGCAAAAGCTAGGACAACTATTAAAGAATATTAATACACATGCAGGTCGTGGGGATATTGCTATTGATTATGCAGTCAAAATCTTACCCCATGTATTTGTGCGTCCTGGAGAATTACGTGCAGCAAAATGGGCAGATATCGATTTTAAAAATAGAACATGGAGTTATACACCGCCTAAGACCAAAAATCAGACAGCCCTACAACATATTGTTCCTTTGTCTGATCAAGTGGCTTTGTTGCACAAACCTATCTGTAAAGGCTTTTTCAGCGATATAATTTTCAAATGAAGAAGCCTACACACAAAATCTATCGCACAACCAATTGGCCCGCATATAACCGAGCACTCATGAGTCGCG
>NZ_VPEK01000178.1:0-1115 GCF_013417145.1 Acinetobacter sp. YH16044 | reverse complement strand
TTTAAACAGCAATTAGCCGATTTTGAGCAATTTTTAAATACGGAAAATAAGACCGAAGAAAATAAGCAGAAAGATAAAGATCTTTTTAATGGATTTATTTGGGATAAGACCTAAATTTCGCATAAGAGATTTTATGTTAAATAAGATGGAACTTAGACAAAATTTTATTAATAGTTATGCATTCTGCACAGTTAGTTTTAGACCTAAAGCATTTACTACACGATTAATCGTATCAAAACGAGGTGCTGAATCTTGACGGAGTGCTTTGTAAAGTGCTTCACGTCCAATTCCTGCTTCTTTAGCGATTTGAGTCATACCACGAGCTTTAGCAATTACACCAAGTGCATGAGCTAGTTCAGCAGGGTCATTCTCTTCAAGAACCATATTAAGATACATTACAATATCTTCTTCACTCTTAAGTGCTTCTGCCATGTCAAAGCTAGGTAGATCAGCTATTTTAACCATTTTTCAATCCTCTAAAGATTTTGATAAATCAACAGCTCGTTCTATATCCTTTTGCTGTGTAGATTTATCACCACCTCCAAGCATCACAATGATTACATCACCATGTTTGATGTAATACATGCGCCAACCTGGTCCGAAGAACTCTCGCATTTCCCAAACACCTTCTTGAAGATGCTTTACATCGCCCCAATTACCACGCTGAACCTTATCTAATCTTCGATTCAGTTTAAGACGGGTCATACTGTCTTTAATGCTATCTAGCCATTCATCAAATTCAGGGAGACGTTTAATCTCGGTCATGAAAGTTCCTCTTTATTGTATTCGATCGAATACACAACATTATAATGAATATATTTTATGAGTAAATGAAATAATAAGAATATATTTTATCAATTGATTATTTAATAACCTATGTTCTTGGCAAAAGGTCTCAAACCTGCTCATAAAAAAGCCGACTTGTTTCTAAGTCGGCTTTTTACTGTTTTTGAAGTCAGTCAAAATTTTATAACTATATGAAAAACAATAATATTTTAAATTGCGTTTCGTATAAGCTCTATTATGTTAAATAATTAAGGATAAAAGCTTTATTACTAAATAGAACAGTTGCTTAAAGCAGTATAGAGTTAAGTTTGCATTTTAATATCAAGTTG
>NZ_VPEK01000177.1:0-1116 GCF_013417145.1 Acinetobacter sp. YH16044 | reverse complement strand
TCTTTATCCGACATAGACACCAACATATCAAACCGTCCGCTTCGATAATCGCAAAAGCGCATATTCTAAAAGCGGACATTTTTACTTTGGAGAAACCGGACATTTCTACTTTGGGCTTACAATGCAAATTTCGTATAAGAGATTTTATGTTAAATAAGACTATTAAGATCAGTTATAATTATCCAATAAGTGATTAAAAATAATAAGGTAATTTATGTCTACATGGGTGTGGGTACTTATTTATTTGGCAGTTAGCTTAATGTTCAAATGGATTATTTCATGGGGTGGAGCTGATTATATTAAAGGCTGGAAGAGTATCTTTTTCTTAGATATGGAATCAAGCTCATGGAATGAAGAACAGCTTAGAGCTATGGCTTTGTTTCTATGGATAGCATTTACCATTCTTTTTATTATAGGTTTAATTTACCCCGAATTTAGATTCTATAAGCTTAAAAATAGTTTGTAAAAAACGGAGCTTAAGCTCCGTTTTTATGGGTGATTTTTTAAATCATTCAGCATTGCATCACGTAAAATCTTATTCATACGTGTCTGATAGCCTTTGCCTTGTGCTTTTAGCCATTGCATGACATCTGCATCAATGCGTACTGTAGTCACTTGTTTAGTTGGCTTATAAAACGGATTTTGGACAGCATTTTTCCAAAAGCTTTCATCAAGTTCAGGAATGTCGGAAAAGTCTATTTCACTGTCTGCGCGTTTAGCCAGAGCTTCAAGTCTTGCCTTTTGTTCTTCAGACAAAACAGGAGGTTTATTCAAATCTACTTTGTACGTAACGGTTTTGCTCATACTGTTTCCTCTCTTTTTTCTCTGCCTGTCGTGCCGAAATAATGCGGATATGATCAATCCCATTATGATCTTGTACAGTATGAGCCACTAATAAAACTGTCTGGCCGTGTACGAGACCTATCGCTTGCCAACGATATTCACCATTTTCAAAGCGATCCTGTTTGAAGACGGCATAGGCATCATAAAAAACCAAGGTTGCATCTTCAAAAGCTACACCATGTTTTTTGAGGTTTGTTTCTGCTTTATGCTCATCCCATGAAAACTCAATTTCCATAGTTGCATCGCTTTTTGTTAATATAAAAATGTTAATAC
>NZ_VPEK01000176.1:0-1130 GCF_013417145.1 Acinetobacter sp. YH16044 | reverse complement strand
TAAGGATTTTAAAGAGCAGTTACATCAACGTGTTTACCGAGCGGTTGCCAATGGTGAAGTTGCCGATCGGCAAGAATTGGTGCAATGGCTTGAATCGAATCAAATCAATGTCACCCGACAAGTAAAAAATTCCATATCCATTGAAAACCCGTATGAGGGCGCAAAACGTCCTATCCGTTTAGAGGGCGAGATTTATGAGCAAAGCTTTAGAGCTACTGGCGAATATCGACAAGAAGTACAACAACGAATTGAAGAATACAGAGGAACAACTTCTGAGCGGTATCGAGCAAACGTCACAGACTATCAGAGACAGCTTGAACACAAGAGCCAATATCACAGCGACCGCTATCCAACAGTCGGACGAGAAAATAGCCCAGAGCATTCAAAACAACGCCCAGACGGTCGAGAAGGAATTGAGCCAGTATCAAACCTTACTGCAATCGAAATTGAGCCATTTAACGAAATTAAACGAGCAAATACAGAGCCAAGAACAACAAGCCCAGAATCAAGCGGTACAGAAAAAACTTACCATTTTGAATATGGGACTGATTTCAGTAGTAGTTATTTTGCTTATAGCAATTTTCTCGCTTGGTCTCGTCACCAAAAACAAGTACAGCGAGATGCAGACGCTAAATACAGTGATCAACGAGAAGCAAATGAGGGTCGATCATTTGAACCGATCGGGAGGCAGTTTGACGATCAGCACATGCAAGCGACCAGACAGCAAAGCACAACGTCTCTGTATTCAGATCAACAAGAATGCAGGGGAATGGCAGAACGGTTACATGATTCCAATGGGGTACTAAACGATGACGGAATTAGAAACACAATTATTGAGAATCATCGAAGAACAACAGCAACAGTTACTGCAACAACAATCGCAATTGCAGAAGCAACAGCAAGCTTTAGACACAATGCAAACCAAGATTATCCAAGCTTTATCAGCTCAATCAAAGGCAATCGAGAGCGATCAGCAAAGCTTACAGCAAGCACAGAAATCATTAGCGACAATGCAGAAGCAATTTCACGAGCTAGAACGAAGTACAGCAAGCTATACCGAGCAGATCAATGGCAAAGTCCGAGAGATGAGCCTTATCACAGCCAACAACGAAGAAATTCTGGAGAGAATC
>NZ_VPEK01000175.1:0-1145 GCF_013417145.1 Acinetobacter sp. YH16044 | reverse complement strand
TTTGTAATTCCCCAACAGGCTGTGAAATTTTTAGTAATTCTTGTGCAAGCTGCTCACGTAAAGCAGAAGTTAATGGTTGAGTGACCACGACCAGTACATCAAGATCACTTTCTGGCCCTAAACCACCGTCAACAGCTGAACCATAAAGATAAATTGCAAATAATGATTCCGCTAAAAGCTGCTGTAATTTTTCTTGTAGATATTCTAACTGAATTAAATCAGGCATCACTCACTCCTTTAATGGAAGATTAAATAATTCTCTATCTCGATTTTCGGTTAAGTATTTATCGAGTTGAGCCATTAACTTTTCATGAGCAACAGTGTCATTTTCGACGATTTTTAACATACAAGAGCCGATTAAAATCTTACGTCTTGTATCATTCTTTCGTTCTAACTCTTTTTGCTTAGAACGTTCACGAGCTACAGCAGCTTGTTTTTGAGCTTTTAACTGTTTTAACCGCTCTTGTTGCTTAGAAATTTGTTGTTCCAATGACTCAATTTTCATCTTTAACATACCTTTCAAATAGAGGAAATCCCCCTAAATCATAAGCGCACTTGAACATTGCTTTCAAGTTGCTATATGATTGTTGTGGGTTTTCCCGAAGGGCGCACTTTCCCAAACTAAAGTTTGGAGTGCGTAAGGGGACACCCCTTAACCCCGAAAAAAAATTTTCAATTTTTTTTTAAAAACACTTGTCAATGGGACTTTACATCGTGGCTATTTTTCACTTTGCAGTAAAAAATATTAGTCGATCAGATGGTCGAAGTGCTGTTGCGTGTGCTGCATATAGATCAGGGGAAAAATTGAAAGATGAACGCTATGGAAAAGAGCAGGATTACACGAAGAAAACAGGCATAGAATTTAAAAATATCTATGCGCCTGAAAACACCAAAAAAGAATTATTAGATCGGGAAACGCTTTGGAATACGGTCGAAACCATTGAAACTAGAAAAAACTCTCAATTATCAAGAGAATTTGAAGTTGCATTTCCTTGTGAATTAAACCAAGAACAACGAGAGAAGATGCTCAATGAGCTATGCGGAAAAATTGTAGAACGTCATAAGGTCGTTGTTGATGCAGTCATTCATGCCCCACATACCGCAGGCGGAACTGATGACCGCAACTATCACGCCCACATCATGCC
>NZ_VPEK01000174.1:0-1155 GCF_013417145.1 Acinetobacter sp. YH16044 | reverse complement strand
AAGTTTGTTTAAAAAGTAGTCGATTTTGCAATTTTTTAAATTTTATCAATGCCTGTACTTCGGAAATTATCCGCAATTTCTGCGGATAAACCTTGGGGTAAGTTTTGAGCAATGTTGTACGCTCAGGCTGACATAAATTAGGGATCATTGCGTCTAAATGAAGTCTCTTCATAATTGTTTAGTGTTGTTGCAATAAAAAGTTTAGATGGCATTTTTTTGCTCATTAATGATATTGATAACATTAAAAATATATATAAAAGCTTATAATTAGAAGCAGTAATTAAATCCAATTTATAAGGACATGTATGTTGTTATCAGAAACACAAAAAAAAGAGATTTTAGTGAAAGCTAAGGATTGGTTTCGAAAAAGTGTTATGGAAAGTCACTTACGAAATGCCAAAAAACTAAAAAAAGCCTCTGAATTTAATATAAATCCTTTTACTGCAACATACTTAGCTAATTTTTTAACTGGAGATGCTTCCCCTGAAAGTATGGCTAAAGCATTAATTTACCCTCGAATTTTAGGTACGAGCATAAACACAACTTTTGGGGGGGCAATTCAAAATTTTACGAATGACGTATTAGGTACATTTAGCAGTACGACATTAGGAATTGATATTGAGTATGAAGATCAGCAAGATGGTAGAAAAAAATACTGTCAGATTAAATCAGGACCAAACACAATAAATAAAGATGATGTGGAGACGATTCATCAACATTTTAAAGCTGTAAAAAATTTAGCTCGAACAAATAATCTTGCGTTACAAGTCAATGATATGGTTGTTGGAATTGTCTATGGTGAGAGAAGTGAGATTAGTCAACATTATAAGAATTTAGAATCTAAACATGACTATATTGTGCTTGTTGGTAGAGAATTTTGGGAAAAATTAACTGGTGATAATGAGTTTTATGATGATTTAATAGCCGTAATTGATGAAGTAGCAGAAGAATCTGATTTTAGTGAGGAATTAGATTCTATAATTAAAGACTTATCTAATGATAAAAAAATTATAGAACTCTCTAACATGGCGAATAAAGAATCTAAGTGATCTTATGGGGTGGCTCCTCCATTATAAAAATGGGGGGAAATAAGCTTCTATTTTACCTGTAACTCATATCATGACGGCTATCCCTAAAGAGTTAGATAATTTTTCT
>NZ_VPEK01000173.1:0-1156 GCF_013417145.1 Acinetobacter sp. YH16044 | reverse complement strand
ATGTGAGACAAAAAGTCTTGACGAGTCAAACCCATTGACTTAGCAACTGTGTCATAAATCTGAATTTCATTATCAGTTAAACGAATAGTTACTGCCTTAGTATCTTCGTCAGAGCTAGAAGCAGAATTTGTAGCCATTGCAACACCTAGAGATTTGAATAACATTTTAAAGATTCCATTAGATTCTATTAGATTGTTTTTAGAATATTATAGATTTAAAAAAGAATGTCAATGCGTCGCCACCCATGCGGGATGGCTAAAAGCTCCCGATCTGAAATCAGATGGGAGCTTGTAATCAGGGAAAGGAAGGCTTTGAAATTTTAATTTCGGAGTGGTCGCTCGTAGACACTCGCTCGGCTACTGGAGAAAGTGTACTTACTACACTTTTCGTTTCACTCAAAGTTCGTAAGTTACTCGATGAATGCTAATAGCCTACGTTCGACATATGGGAAAAGATCAATGTTATATAAAAATCCGTCCCATCTATGGATACGTTCCTTAATCCGTACACGAATTTTAGGAGGGATTCTCCAGTGAGCTTTTCTATGTACTCGCTGCGGTCGTTCCGTGACTGCGTGCCCTCGCACCGGCAACGTCCTCGCATCGTCCACACTTAGACCGCACGCGCTATATCGCTCAGTCTCAGTCGTCGAAGCTCCTCCCAATCCCGCGCGCTCTCCCGCCTGCGGTTCTACGTGTCTTGTGATGAGTAAGTCGTAATAAGATTTTTTGCCATAGGCAAATTTGTACAGCATTTCGAGATAAGGCAAAGTCTTATCGTCAGGCATATCATCTGTCATTGTGTCAGGAATTTTGACACCCCATAACAAACCGAATGAACCTGTTAAACGCTTGCCCTTGAGAACCTTAAACGCTTCCCAAGTCTTTTCAACGGACAGATCGCCAAACTTCAAAGCATACTTACAGACTTCGGCAGCCGCTTTGCTATAGCCGTGACCTTTTTCTTTTTTTGCCCTGCGGACATCGACCACCATCGAATCACCAGTGATGCTATGCCAATATTCTGAAAATTCCTGCTGATCAATCCATTGATCAACTAAGGCGAACATATGAATATGCGGATGCCATTCACCTGTTTTCTCGTTATATGTATTCTCGTAAGAATACATAGCACCTTGAACCTTACAGAACTCGCT
>NZ_VPEK01000172.1:0-1158 GCF_013417145.1 Acinetobacter sp. YH16044 | reverse complement strand
ATTAGCTCAGCGCAATTCTGCTCTCAGTGCTAGGAATTAATACTATTTCCACTCAACCGACTTTTCGGCTCAGTAGGTGTATGTATTCAAACAACCATAAAAACAGGTCTATTTTGATTGTAAGGTATTGAATCTTGACAAATTTGTCATGATGTGTTAGTATCTCTCTCATTACTAAAAGAACAATAAAACACTAGCCTTCAGGTACATCAATTTTATAAGTCATTGATTTTATTTAATACTGTTTCAATAGCGACAACGGTATTTTTATATTTCTTTATAAATCAATAATTTATAAACCATCTAAAATCTATCAAAATATGCCTATATCCCTTACAGCATAAGGCTTTCAGCCACATCAAAAACAATTCGGATAAACAGAGTAATAGATACTATCTAACATACATATATCTCTACTACATCTATAGCTATGTATAACATATAAATATATCAATCTTTATATAGTAAATATCATATTAACTATTAGCTTATATCTTCTCTATGTATCTAATATCAATACAAAATAAGACTTATATTCCCTTTAACTAATTAATGAGTAAACTTTTAAAAACAAGTAAGTATTTAGGCTATCCAATCAATACAGCATATAAATTAAAACAATCTAACATGAAAGAGATTTATCTAGCTCTAGCTCATGCTAGGGATACGATAGATCGACCTATAGCTTTAAGATATACAATAGGACTAGATAATAACCATTCATTCGATATTAACAAATTAACTAGAAAGATTAAGAGCTTATTTAAAGATGGGTACAGCTTTATATATAGCTTTGAATATGCAGAATACAAAGGATTGCATTTAGAAATGATGTTAGTAGTAGATCAGAATAAACATAATCCTTTAACAGTCTTTAACCTTTTAAGAAAGGTACTATTCAACTTAAATGGTGTAACCATAAATATTGAACAGGAATATAAGAAAGTTTCTTTTAACTTCCATGAACGAAAGGAAGAATATTTATCTGATTCAGGTGGAAGTAAAGTAGGACACAATTTAAAAAATGCAGAACAATTTAAAGATTGTATGTATCGAGCTTCATACCTAGCTAAACAGGATGACAAGCAACAAGTACAATATAAGAAAACATTTGGAACAACAACAGGCTAACAATGATCGACTATAATCAACATTTAA
>NZ_VPEK01000171.1:0-1158 GCF_013417145.1 Acinetobacter sp. YH16044 | reverse complement strand
TTTTACAAGATTTATGCCAATACTTCCTAGAGTTTATATACCGCGTCAATTGATTTAATTTTCATATAACAACTTTGTCCATTTTTAAATAAGCAAGGATACACAGCTACCCCTATTTAACTTTGTTAAACAGTGATAGTCTGTGACCTTGATCAGGGGCTTCACCCCCGATACCCCCGAAAAGCTTTAAAAAGAAAAATCAAAGATTTTCCAATTTAAAGCTTACAAAAGCCAAAGCAGGGTAGATTGAAATGTCAGGACATGAACAACAAGAGAATAAGCAAGGTAAAGCTGTTCGAGAGAGAACCTTTAAAGTCAGACTTTCTGAATCAGAATATCAATTGCTTGATTCAAATAATCCTTATGGTTCGATTGCAAAGTTACTTAGACAAGCAGCAGTAGAGAAAGCGACTAAAATTCATAATTCCAAAGCAGATGATGACCAAAAAATTAAAGTAACAAAGGTTGTTGAATCTTCGTATAGCAAGACAGAGCGAGTGTTAATTTTAGAACTTGGTCGAATTGGTAATAATGTGAATCAGATTGCCAAAGCCGTGAATACCGATATTGCAGGGGTAGGTACTTTTGACAAAGTGAAGTTACTTCATTTATTGATTTCAATTGATCAACAGCTTCGGGAGTTACGTCCAGATGATCGTTGATTTTTTTCGACATGGTTCAGGTTTGTCAAAAGGTTGTCTTGATTATTTATTGGGTGAAGATCGAGAGCGTGAACACGCACAGGTGCTTAGTGGTGATGTAGAACTGACAGCACAATTGATTGATAGCAGTCCTTTTGCAAAAAAATATACCAGTGGTTGTTTGTCCTTTTATGAGCATGATTTATCTGACCAGGATAAACAGAAAATAATGCAAAATTTTGAGGAATGTTTATTTCCAGGACTAGATAAAGACCAGTATCAAATTTTATGGGTACAGCACCAAGACAAAATTAATCAGGACACAGGTGAGACAAGGCTTGAGCTTAATTTTGTGATTCCCAATGTTGAGCTTTCAACAGGCAAACGCCTACAGCCATTCTATGCGCCAGTCGATTTAGATCGAGTCGATCTATTTAAGCAGATCACCAATACCGAACATTCACTGTATGACCCCGATGATCCTGAACATCGACAGCTATTTTTAAATAAAAAGAAT
>NZ_VPEK01000170.1:0-1159 GCF_013417145.1 Acinetobacter sp. YH16044 | reverse complement strand
ACTACAAAATCTTTTCAATTCAGCTCCCTCAATTGTGACATTAGAAAAAATGGGATTCTCAACTGACTGGGATCAATCAGATTTATGGAAATGCCATTAACTGACTCACATTTAGTTGTGAATAATTCTGATCTAAAAATAATTATATGGAATGCCCAAATAAGTTCAGCTAGGTCACCGGTAGATCAGCGAAATTGGAGAATTAGCAAGCGTTTTATTTCTAGTATGATTTTTCAAGGAATTGATTTCTTTGGAATAGTAGAAATAGACGAAAACTCAGTAGGATATTTGAATAGTATTTTCACTCGTTTTGATCTTCCATATAGAGTCGCAAATGGTACTCAAAAAAGAGGAAATACTAGATTTGATACCTGCATCATCTATCGTTCAGATAAATTTGCGCTAATCCTTACCCCTAATAACCAAGATTGTGAAAATACAGATTCAAGTTATAAAGGAGAGTTTTCTAAAAGTGGTCAAAAATATGACTTTTGGGATCTCAATAATCAAGAAATGTTAAGCTTCGTATTAGTGCATTGGCCCAGCATATTGACACCCGAAATTCATAAAGTAAGAGAGAAAGTTGCTCAAAACTTAAGGTTTCATCTCGATAACTGGCTATCCCAAAATAGTAATATTATTATTACTGGAGACTTTAATACTGAACCATATTGCACTAGCCTAACAGAAGATTTGTGCAGCTTTCGAGAGCCTAAATCTCCAAGTCGAAGCAAAAATGGATTTGAACTTCTTTATAATCCATCTTGGAATTTATTGAATGTTCCCCCTCCTTTAAGCATTCCATTACCATATCCAGCTCTCGGCACTTACTTTTACAAACAAAAAAACCATCAGCATTGGTTTAACTTCGATCAAGTTATGTTTGCTAAAAATTTAATAGAAGGGGAATCAGGATGGAAGTATGCTGAGAATTCACTAAAAATATTAAATCTTTTTGATCTTACAAACTCTAAAGAGCGTTGGTCTGATCACTTACCAATCCAATTTAACCTTACTTGGAGATCATAACTGATGAGCCATTTTAATTTTGAAGAAAGTATCTCTGTAGGTATTGAACGGGCAAACGTTGCTGAAGTTAATAAACAAGAGATTGCAGAAATCTTTGAGGATTTTTCTGAATCTTTTAAAAGAGCATCAA
>NZ_VPEK01000169.1:0-1172 GCF_013417145.1 Acinetobacter sp. YH16044 | reverse complement strand
GCGAAGCGAATCCATTCTTGTTTTTAGCGTCCTAGCCGGTCTTTGAGAAAAACTGCCCCCAGGAATCGAGCGCAGCGAGATTCAATAGAGTTTGAGCGAAGCGAAAACATAGGGCAGTTTTAAATGCCGTTTTTAATTTT
Organism: Acinetobacter sp. YH16044; assembly: GCF_013417145.1. Classification (NCBI taxonomy): domain Bacteria; kingdom Pseudomonadati; phylum Pseudomonadota; class Gammaproteobacteria; order Moraxellales; family Moraxellaceae; genus Acinetobacter; species Acinetobacter sp. YH16044. Next base: position 1,032 of record NZ_VPEK01000169.1, on the reverse strand, counting down.
TTTGGGCTTTTAATAATATAAAAAGCTTTTAAATGCTTTTAGGAGGGCTGAAATCATTGGTATACGTGCGTTTCAGCGATCATTCTCCACCATTTACCTTGCAATACTCCACCATTTACCTTGCAAGAATTTCTCAATACTCCACCATTTACCTTGCATAATCCATCATAAAATATTATGGTGGATTTACATCATAAAAATTATAGGTGGGAGATGTCGGAATTAGTAGTCAAAGACAATGCTCTAATCAATGCTAGTTACAACCTTGACCTAACAGAACAACGGTTAATTCTGCTAGCAATTGTGGAAGCAAGGGAATCAGGCAAAGGAATTAATGCGAATGACCCTTTAAACATTCATGCAGAAAGCTATATAAATCAATTTGGAGTGCATCGAAATACCGCATATCAAGCCTTGAAAGATGCTTGTGATGATCTTTTTGCAAGACAATTCAGCTATCAAAGCCTTAGCGAAAAGGGGAATATCCAGCATCATAAATCACGCTGGGTAAGCGAAGTTATTTACGTTGAACAAGAAGCAGTTGTTAAGTTAATTTTTGCTCCCGCTATTATCCCGCTAATTACTCGACTAGAAAAACACTTCACAAGCTATGAATTAGAACAAGTTAGTCAATTAAAAAGTGCCTATGCTGTTCGCTTATACGAAATTTTAATTGCTTGGCGTAGCACAGGAAAAACACCCGTAATTGGGTTGGATGACTTTAAAAAACAGATAGGAATTAATGAGGGAGATTACAAGCGAATTGATGTACTTAAATCCCGTGTACTAGAGCCATCAATTAAGCAAATCAATGAACATACGGATATTATTGTATCTGTTGCACAGCATAAAACAGGGCGTTCAGTTACTGGTTTTTCATTCCGATTTAAACAAAAACCACAACCAAAAGTAGAACAAAGAACCGACCCAAAACGAGATCCAAACACACCTGATTTCTTTGTCGAAATGACCGATGCACAACGGCATTTGTTTGCACACAAATTATCTGAACTGCCCGAAGTTGGTAGCGAA
>NZ_VPEK01000016.1:0-70062 GCF_013417145.1 Acinetobacter sp. YH16044 | reverse complement strand
GGAATTTATACAGTGTATCCGAATAGCTTGTTGCCATTAAAAGCAAAGAAGCACTGTAAACTGGATTCCGAACTAAAAATCTATAATCAGGAAATCAATAAAAGAAGAATTGGAATTGAGCATGTATTTGGCAGTTTGAAAACCTTCAAAATTCTTGCTGAGCGATATCGCAATCGAGGCAAAAGACTAGCATTGAGATTCAATCTAATTGCTGGAATTTATAACTTGGAGCTGAGTGAAAAATGACTTATGAAAGAAATCTATTACAAGCGTCCTTAATTACATTTAATTAAAAGTCAGGTAAATTCAAGCTTTTTTTAAAAGTGGAAGCAATTTTCTCAAAAAATTGGTTTAACCATCTTGCTGTGTATTTATATCGGCTATGTGATATGTAACTCACAGTGTTTTTTACATTTTGTCATATTGTTGCTGCGAAAAAATATGCTTGAATACATTACAAATGCCCAAGATTGTGCATAATGGAATGGTCTATAGTTACACAGGTTAAATTTATGGATCCGTCGCCGTGCGTTGGTCTGATTGAAGATATTCTTACAATCCAGAATGAGGAAGAGAGCTAATGGAATTTTTGTTAGATCCTGGAATCTGGGTTGGTTTACTTACATTAATTATTTTAGAAATTGTACTAGGGATTGATAACCTAGTCTTTATTGCCATTTTGGCAGAAAAACTCCCTCCAGAACAACGTGATAAAGCCCGTGTACTTGGTCTTTCACTCGCATTATTTATGCGATTAGGATTGTTATTTGCAATCTCTTGGTTGGTCACGTTAACAAAGCCCCTGATTACCGTTTTTGATTGGACATTCTCTGGTCGAGATCTCATATTATTGTTCGGTGGATTGTTCTTAGTTTATAAGGCAGTCACAGAGCTGCATGAGAAATTAGAAGGTAAACCAGAAGTTCAAGTGACAACAAAAGTGGCATATGCCAGCTTTACAGCAGTCGTGGCACAAATTGTTGTCTTAGATGCGGTTTTCTCTTTAGACTCTGTCATTACAGCGATCGGTATGGTCGACAACATTTATGTCATGATGGCTGCAATGATTGTGGCAATGGCAGTGATGTTACTTGCATCTAAACCGCTAACGGCTTTTGTAAACCGACATCCGACCGTCGTGATCCTATGTTTAAGCTTCTTATTGCTTATTGGTATTAGTTTGATAGCAGAAGGTTTTGGTTTCCATATTCCGAAAGGCTATATCTACTCAGGTATTGGTGTTGCGATTGTCATCGAAGCCTTTAACCAGTTTAGTCAACGCAATGCTCAAAAACACGAAGCGAAAATTCCATTACGCCATCGTACTGCAGACAGTATTTTAAAACTGATGGGTGGGCGCTTAGAAGCTGATCAAGTCGGTAATCAGGCGCAAGAAACCTTTGCAGACGAAGAGCGTTACATGATTGGGGGGGTGTTGACGCTTGCAGAGCGTTCAGTTGCGTCGATCATGACTCCCCGTAATCAAATTTCTTGGGTGGATTTAAATGACACACCTGAGCAAATTCGTGAGCAAGTCCTTTCTGTGCCGCACAGTTTATTCCCTGTGTGTCGTGGTAGCTTGGATAAAGTGATTAGTATTGTCCGCGCGAAAGAACTTATTGATGTTCTAGACAGTGAAGATGATCTAAAAGCATTGATTAAACGTCATCGTCCAATCTTTATTTTCCAAAAGATGAAGGTGATTGATGCGATTAATACCTTGCGTACCTCAAAAGGCTCTTTGGTGCTGGTTACGGATGAGTTTGGGGCGGTACAAGGTCTGATTTCACCACTCGATGTGTTTGAAGCGATTGCTGGTGAATTCCCTGATGCAGATGAACAACTTGATTTGATTAAAATCGATGATGAACATTGGAAAGCTTCAGGCATGCTCGATCTGTATCAGTTAGAACTTGAATTGGAAATGCTGGATTTGATCGAAGAAGATGATGGTTATATCAGTGTTTCAGGTCTTATTTTAGATCAGACCCACGGCAATGTAGAAGTCGGTACTGTGGTTGATTTTAAAGGCATTCAATTTAAAGTCACGGCAATGGATGAAAACCGCATTAAAACGGTTGATATCTATTACCAGGCCTAATGCTCAAATATTAAAAATGACCCTAAGACAGCTTTTCGAAGCTGTCTTTTTTGTATGACTAGAAAGTATAAGAAATCCTATATAACAGGGGCTGCAATTCACGATGTTAAAACGTATCATATTTACATGATGTAACAGTCAAGGAACGCTATATCTTTTGAGTTATTAGATGGCTAAAACGGTTCAAAAGTAAGAAATATTGATAGGGTTGATTTTAAAAAAGCATGAGGTTAAATAGCGATTCATTTTTAACTTGGGGTTTTAATCATCATTGATGATCTATGAATAATTTTATTTCATTTAAATACCGCTTCGGAAAACTTTATAACTAGGTACTTTGAAGAAATTCAAAGTTAATCCATTAAAAAAATGGGTGTTGGTATGGCGATCACTGAGAATATCATTGATTTTAGTAAACTCACGACTGAAGAAAAACATGAGTTGTTTCAACGGCTCTGGGAGTTTGATCAATGTATTTTCCCAACTTCTAAGATTGAGCAACTCTATCAATACATGCATGACCCCGATATTGTTGCCTTACCAATCATTCAGTATTTTGAACAGGAAAAACTGATTGGGCAAAACATTGTGCGTATATTAAAAATTATGCATAACAATCGGCCGATTTTTATTTTTAATTCACGGGCAGGGGTATTGGTTGATTATCGTCGGAAAAACCTGACCTTAAACTCGGCGATTAAAGTGGCAATGCAGTATCAGATTCGTTTTCCAGCGATTCCAATGTGGTTTGTGGCTACATTGGCACAACCAAAGGTATATACATTATTTGCCTCGCGCTCTGTTAAGTTTTATCCAAGACATGGTGTCCCGATGCCCACAGAGTATATGGATGTTTTAAATAGTTATAAAATCCGTCAGCATGATGTGCAGCATCGGGCTGAGGATATTTTTGTTCATCGTTGTGATTTACCGAAGGTGACGCCTGAGCAATTGGTTCGGCTACGGAAAAAATCTGATGAACATGTTCAATTTTTTATGCAGCACGTGCCAGATTATTTTGATGGCATGGGGTTAATGTGTATTTGTAAATTAAATGTTTCAACTATTTTTGAAGCAAGTATGAATCTGGCAGTTGGGCGGGCAGTTTAATGACGGACATGGATGTGTTATGCGACAAATGACGATATATCGATTATTCGGTTTCGGCGCGGCAATCTTTTTAACGGCTTGTCAGCCAGCAGAGCAAAAAGTACAGGAGCAATCGCAGAAATGTGTTGCCCCCGAAAAACTGGTCAAACAAATTTATGATCAAGAGTTGAAATTGCATGCTTTGAGTAAAGATCAACTTACTGCCTATTTTGAGCCATCGTTAGCGGAACGTATGCAAGCAGAAATTAACTGTAAGCAGTCGCAACAAGCGTGTAATGTGGATTTTGATATTTTCACGGATAGCCAAGATCCGCAGCAAGATTCGAAAAAAGGTGTTCAGCCTAAACTGAGTTTTGATGAAAATAAAAACGTCGTTCGTGCTGAGTTTAAAATTGGTGATGAAGCCAAAGTCTTAAATTATGAAATGAGTGATGGCGACTGTTCAAAAATCAAAAATATTGTTTATGCGGGGGACTATGACCTCGACATGATTTTGAGTAATCCAACAGAAATGATCGAAGATTCAGAAATGTTTGATTCCAATGCTGCAAGTGACAGTACGGCACAGTAAGTTTTTTGACGCGTTCTAATTATAAAAAACAGCATGAAACCCTGAACAGCTTGAGTCCTTTACTCAAGCTGTTTTTGTTTTTTTTCAAGCTATCGTAGCTTCATAGTGCATAAATTTGTATGTTAGCGAGTTGATTGAAATCATCTTCATTGAGATTATAAATTTCATCTAAAAATGCAACATTAAAACTGCCGACACTTGAGCTAATTTCATAGGCTTTTTGACCCGCAATCGCAAAGTGCAAATGTGCTGCGATCGTGCCAGCAGTTAGCGTTTCACTTACGGCGCAATACGCCGCTGTTAACGCACCTAAAGCGCAGCCTGAAGCCGTTACTTTGGGTTGTAAGTAAGACCCACCATTAATTTGTATCACCGCATTCATTTCTTTCGACAAGATGAAATCTGATTCGCCTGAAATTGCCACACATTCACAGTGTTCTAATAAGGGCACAGCATTTAAATAAATCTCGGCACTATTGAGCGTGCTATCGACACCGCGTGACTCACCTTGATTACCTGCAAGACCACTGATTTCTGATGCATTGCCACGAATAATACTTGGCTTGTACTGGAGTAATTGGTCAACCATTTCAGATCGCCACGGCAAAACGGGGCCATAACCGACAGGGTCAAGCACCCAAGGTTTATTTAAATTTTGTGCTGTTTGTGCAGCAATTTGCATGGCCTGCATTTGTTCAGACGTTGGCGTACCTAAATTGATATTCAATGCACTGGCAATAGAGGCAAAGCTTTCGGCTTCAAAGGGATTATCAATCATTGCAGGAGAAGCACCCGCAGCTAAAAGGACATTGGCGACATAATTGCTCGCAACTGCATTGGTGAGGATATGCACCAAAGGTTGTTTGGATTGAAGTTCAATCCACGCATTAATGACGCTTTGTAAAAGCGGGCTATTTAAGTCAGTTAATTCACTGTTCATGGTCGTTTCAAAATTTTCAGATTGATTCATCGTTTTCTCCCTTAGCGGGTGAAGTAATGGTCTTGATGTTTACAATTACGGCAGAACAGGGTCACATAATCTGCGGCATCATAATCGACAGAGAGCTCTTGTGAACCACAGTACATGCAGCGCTTTGTGGAATAAAAATTTAATCGTGGTTCGATTTTTTTCCAAGCATGGCGTATCGGTTGCACAAAGATACTTTCATCGAGTCCTAAAAAGTGAAAGAGCAAAATTTCACTCATTTTACTAAACGGTAATTGTGGCGGACGAGGGAGGGTAAAGGTTTCCCATTTTTCCTGTAAGCCACGTTCACGGTATTGCTGTAAGGTCTTTTTTAACAGATTAGTATTAATGAAGTTTTCATTACGTACTTGCAGAGCTTTTTGTTTGTGTAGGTATTCGAGTGCTGACTGAATCATATAGTAAATCTGCCCAACCGCTAGATGGTCGAGTAGGCGATAACAGAACACTTGAAAGCTTTTATTCCCTGCAATTTGAATGCCCCATGTCTTACAGTAAAACTGCATGAATTGGACAATTTCTTGAAACAGTAGGAGATACAAGCACTCTTTCACTTCGTCAGCGCTTTTAAAAGGAACACCCAGAGCTAAATTTTCATAAAACCAATGGCGCAGTTGCTGTGCTACGCTAAAAAGGCTGGGCTCTGAATATCCATCCAAACGGACATTGATATAATACTGTTCAGCTTGTAGTGCATCATCTTTCACAATCAAAATTTGCTCATGCACGAGATGCTTTTTGAGTGATTGTTGGAAGAAATAATTCGGGCTGATGTTATGATACTTAATAGCGTCCCAGTCGATAAATTCTTGATGTGCCGTATGTTCTTGGACGTGATTATCCAATAAAGCCAGCAAAAAGAGTTTCTGTAAAAAGCTCAGTTCACTTAATTCACGTTCAACGATATCTTTATTTTTAAGTTTACGCTGTTCTTGTAAACGGGTTTCTTTGAGTAGTTTTTTTCGTGCGGCCTGACAGTTTTCACAATGGCAGTTGTATTGCTGTTCTGGAAATATTTGATGATGACAGTGGCTACACTGATAAAAATTAAATTCTTGCTCATCTAATTTTTCAGCATCTACCCAATACATAGATGCACGACACAACGGGCATTGCGTACTTTCATCCATTTGTTTGCGTAGAATATTGAACATGTTGCCAGCGTTTATTGAAAGATTAAATTGATTATACACATCTCTGTTTAAAGACGGGTTTGGAATTTGAGTTGCGGCAGCTCAGGCGAGAAGTCGACAATTAAAAAAGCTGCATAGTGATGATGCAGCTCTTAGTCAGAATGGATTATTAATAAGCGGCTGGGCATGGGATCGATTCGTCCTCCTCTCCAAGTTGTTTGGCTTGTATTAAAGCTTGCACTTTTTTAGACGTAACTTTCTTAGTGCCTAATGCACTATATGAGTTAAGTAATGAACTGACCTCAAAGGCTTTGAGTGGAATCCCTTCGCAGGTCATAAACATTGCGATCACCTGATGATCGATATTTGCAGCATCAAGCGCTTGCAGGGTCTTCATATTTTCAATACGGATGATGTGTTCTTTAATAAACATAATGCACCTCTTTTTGTTTTAGCCTGATGATTTTGCTTTTGGCAATTAAGTAGATGCAAAACGCATGCTCAAATGTTTTGAGTAGACATTTTAAAGCAGATAAACGGCATATTGTTTTATTAAGATATTGAAAATAAATTATTAATTTAAAAGTAACAAAATAATATTGATGCGTATGGCTATGTCTAATGAATTCTCAAAATGCTTAAACTGTTGAAAAAGAAACATCTTGGTGCATCGTTTAAACAGAAGTATGCAATCAAATCTAAATCAGAATATTGATATGATTCGAGAGTTAAGGTGCTTTTTGGAAGGAATCACCTAAGCGATTGGATTTGAAAAGTATATTTGTATATATTGAGCTTATAATTCTAATGATCTCAACTTCTAGAATTGAAACCAAGCGGAATCTACTGAAATTGATACATAGTATGATTCAGCTTGATTTCTAAAGGTTTTGCTCTTATTTACCCTTTCTCTGTATGGAATACATATGTCAGACGCACTTAAAAACAGCAATATCACTCGCATGCAATTATATAAGCAGCCACAGGGTACGGTTGGTGCGCTGATTATTGGGCAAGATCAAACACTGGAAAAGACGATCGAGTTATTGGGCCTGGCGCAGCAACATCAAGTATCAAAAATTTATGTGGCGGGTGCGACGGCAGAAATTCAGCAATTCCTCAGCTCAAAAGTCACGGCATTTCAATTTTACTTTGCTGCAGACTATGACCGCGCACTCGATTTAATTTTCGAAAATCAATAATCCTCTAAGTCTTAAGCAGCAAAGTTTGAGCACAATAATTTGAAAGTACAGATGGATAAAGCACCTGTACTTTCTCTTTCTAGTATATAGGTGCTTTATTTATTTTAGGTAAGTAGAAAGTTTGCACTTTGCAGTAGCTGTACTCAACTCGGGCATTTATTTTGCTTAAACATGGCGAAAATATGTGCCAGCCTTTAAATTATTCAATAAAGATGATTGAAAACAACATGCGCTGAGCCCATATATAAATCATTGTAAATGCGAAGACAGCTTATGCATCTTGTCGTATGATCAAGTCATTCACAATGTGTTCAAAAAGCTGATGAAGCAATAACTAAGGAATAGGACGAGATATGAACATTGCGGCAAATCCAGTGGTCGAAGCAGACCAAACTGTTTATTTAAAAGATTATCAAAAACCATCATTTGTCGTAGATAGTATCGATCTAGATATTCAAGTCTTTGATGTGCATACCAATGTAAATGCAAAATTGGTGATGCAGCGTCAAACGGCTGGAGATTTGGTGTTATTGGGTCGTGATTTGGAACTCAAATCAATTCGCTTAAATGGTCAAGTCTTGCCGGCAGATGCCTATGTTGTAGATGCAGAACAACTGGTGATTTCAAATGCACCTGACCAAGCTGTCATTGAAACCGAAGTCGTGATTCATCCTGAAAGCAATACTCAACTCGAAGGTTTATACCAAGCGGCAGGCGATTTATTCGTTACCCAAAACGAGCCTGAAGGCTTCCGTAAAATTACCTATTATCCTGACCGTCCAGATGTGCTATCGGTATTTACCACACGTGTCGAAGCGGATAAAAAATTCCCTGTATTACTTGCCAATGGTAATTTGATTGAAGCGGGTGAAACCGGTGAAGGTCGTCATTATACCGTTTGGCAAGATCCAACCAAAAAACCATCGTATCTTTTTGCCTGTGTGATTGGTGACTTGGCTGTACTCAAAGATTCTTATGTGACGTCTGAAGGTCGTAATGTTGCTTTAGAAATCTATGCAGAAGAAAAAGACATTCCAAAATGTCATATTGCGATGGAAGCTTTAAAACATTCGATGCGTTGGGATGAAGAGCATTATGGTCGTCCTTATGATTTAGACAATTATATGATCGTGGCAACCAGTGCATTTAACATGGGTGCAATGGAAAACAAAGGTTTGAATATTTTCAACACCTCTTGTGTGCTTGCTGATGAAGAATATACGACTGATGCTGCGATCATGCGCGTTCAGTCTGTGATTGCACATGAATACTTCCATAACTGGACGGGTAACCGTATTACCTGTCGTGATTGGTTCCAACTCTGCTTAAAAGAAGGTTTGACAGTATTCCGTGATCAGTCGTTCTCAGAAGATTTACAATCTGCTGCGGTACAACGGATCGATGATGTTGCAGTGTTAAAAGCACATCAGTTCCCAGAAGATTCAGGCCCGCTTTCACATCCACCGCGTCCAGATCATTTTGTTGAAATTAATAACTTCTATACCGCAACAGTGTACGAAAAAGGTGCGGAAATTAACCGCATGATGGCGACACTCTTGGGCAAAGAAAAATTCCGTGCAGGTACTGACGAATATTTCAAACGCCATGATGGTCAAGCTGTGACTGTTGAAGATTGGGTGGCAGCACTAACAGCAGGTTCAGGTGTAGATTTATCGAGTTTCTTGATTTGGTATAACCAACCGGGCACACCAAAACTTGAAGCAAAAGGTGAGTACGATGCTGCAAATCAAACCTATACTTTAAGTTTGAAACAAAGCTTAAAAGCGCATCCGAAATATCCAAATTTAAAAGCAGTGCCTATTCCTGTGGCTTTGGCATTGTTTGATGCGACGAGTGGTGAACAGTTAGTTCTCAGCTCCGATGCATTGGTTGAAAATGGCATCAAAGATGGCGTGTATTTATTTGATACCGATACTGCAACCATTACATTTAGCGGTGTAAAAACTCAGCCTGTTGTTTCTTTACTACGTAACTTCTCTGCACCTGTTAATCTTGAATTTAACTATTCAGATGAAGAGCTTGCATTCCTTCTGCAGTATGAAACCAATGGCTTTAACCAATGGCAAGCAAGCCAAACCTTGTTAGAACGTATTTTGTTAAATGGCCATGATGCCGACATCTATGTTCAAGCTATTCAAAATACATTACCAGCATTGGTTGAGCGTGATCCACTACTTGCTTCACGTTTATTCGATGTACCGACAGAGGGTTATTTAGGTAGCCGTATTGATGCCGACTACAGTCCTGCCCAAGTGCAAGAACAGCGTGAAGCACTTTTAAGTCGTGTGGCACGTGAGTTAGGTGCTTTCTTTAAAGAGACTTATGCAACTTTAGACCCTGATGCGCAGAAAGAGTTTTCACAAGCCATGGGTGTTCGTGCATTGAAAAACATCATGTTGAGCATGATGGCACGTCAAGGCGATGCTTCTGTATTTGAATTGGCTTATGAACAATTCAGCTCAACAGGCAATATGTCTGAACGTCTTGGTGCTTTAAAAGTATTGGTTTGGAATGATGCACCACAAGCACAGCAAGCTTTAGAAACCTTCTATACACGCTTTAAAAATGAAGCTTTGTCGATGGACCAATGGTTTATGTTGCAAGCGGCACATCCGAAAGCAACTGCGGAAACCATTAAGGCACTGACTGCTCATCCTGATTATGACTTGAAAGTGCCGAACCGTATTCGTGCGGTTACTGGTGGCTTAAATAGCAATCCTGTCAACACTTGGAGCTTTGGTGTGCAGCATATTGTTGAATTAGCAAAATTCCTCGATGAGAAAAATCCAATTGTCGGTTCACGGTTACTGCAAATTTTGTCCCGTTGGTACACGTTGGCAGAGCCGCAGCGTAGTGAAGTCAAAGCCGAACTTGAAGCGCTTAAACCTGTCGTGAAATCGAAGAATGTATCAGAAACCTTAAATAGCATGTTAAGTGTTTAATCATTCAACCTCTCTGTACGATTGATTTGAGTTAAATCAGTCGTACTGAAATGAGCCTGTTGCCATGGCTATGGCAGCAGGCTTTTTTATATCCAGTCTTTTTATCCAATCTTTAGCTAGAATTGAAAAATCAATCATGTTTAGATGGCTGAAACTCAAAAATTTTCTCTGAGAATTTATTTAAATTACATAATAATTGCAATATAAATCACATAATGGCGCTACAATAAAATAGGTCTAACATATGAATGACTGTATGCGGTAAGGCATCCAAGTTCATGAATGTTTAGATTTTTTATCTATTTCATTGTGCAAGATTTTGAGGCGGGTCATGTTAGTTAAGGTTGATGAAGGTTTTTATTTAAACTCACATCATATTATTGCAATTCGAATTAATAGAGATTTGCTTGATACCTTTGTTGTTTCGGTAGAATACACACCCAATAGTGTGCAAAACACAGGTGTATTTGAAAAGAAATTCAATGCGCGCCGCGATGCAGAACAATACCTACAGACTCTGAATCAAATCATTGGTAAATCGTAAAAGCTAAAGTGCATATCGAATATTGTCTAGATTGAAAGCGATATGATATGCATTAGACTTAGATTGACGTCTAGCAAAAGGGATGAAACGCATCCCTTTTTTTGTGCTTATCTGAGCGAAACTAATGTGAAGAATTGAAAATAAATCATTCTATCGATACAACTCGATTTGCACGTCCGATATTTTCCTGACATGCTGTAGCCATCGAAAATGAGTTAAAACTATATGCGAATCAGTATTGTGGGTGCAGGTCGTGTTGCACATCATTTGCTCAAAGTACTTCATCCACAACATCACATTGTGCAAGTTTATGCGCGAAATCTTGATAAGGCAGAAAAACTTGCAGCAAGTGTAGGTGCAGAAGCCATTCATAGCCCAAGTGAGTTGAATGCTGAGATTGATCTATTGATCATAGCGGTGAGCGACCAGTCGATTGCAACCGTTATTCAGCAAGTCAAAGCCTATCTGCCACAAGTTCTGATTGTGCATACGTCAGGTAGCACCAATATCACAGTACTGACCCAGCAGCATTCGCGAGCAGGGGTGTTTTATCCTTTACAAACTTTTAGTTTAGATCGAGATGTGGACTGGACGTCTACACCGATCTTTGTAGAAGCCGCGGATTCTAAAGATTTGAGGACACTAACAGATTTAGCAAACAGCATGAGTCAAAGGGTTTATCAATATGATTCGGCACAACGTTTAAGTCTGCATCTTGCTGCGGTGTTCGCATGTAATTTTAGTAATTATTGTTATGACATGGCAAAGCAGGTTGTCGATGCAAAATACGTCGATTTTAGCTTGCTTTATCCATTGATTTTAGAGACAGCCAATAAAGCGACTCAGGCTGAACCGCGTAACATGCAAACAGGCCCTGCAATGCGTGGGGATCAAAATATCATGCAGATGCACGCCAATATGCTTGAGCAAGCTGATCAAGTCGATCTGAAAGTGGTCTATGAAATGCTGAGTCAGCAGATTTTTGAGCATCATCAGAAATAAACAATCTATAAAGAACAATGAATATTTATTAGCATAGAAATACATGTCAATCAGGATGTTACATGGCAAAAGATTTTAATAGCCCACAAGTGGTCGAAAGTTATGATGCACATATACGTAAATTAATTCCCGGTTATGAACTTGTCCATCAACAGATTCAGGCGGTGTTAAATTGCTATGTCGCTGAAGATGCCCATGTACTGATTATTGGATGTGGGACGGGCTATGAATTGGGCTATCTCATGGCCTTGAATCCAACATGGTCATTTACCGTTACAGAATTATCTGAAAATATGCTGAATCAAACACGGCAAAGTGTTGAAGCTGCTGGACAGTTGCATCGCGTCAAATTTGTTTTGGGCAGTCACACTACTTTTGAGCAGGCGAGTTGTTTTGATGCGGCGCTGAGTATCTTGGTGACGCATTTCATTCTGTTGTCAGAGAAAACTAACTTTTTAGCAAAAGCTTTTGAATTGCTTAAACCGCAGGGCATTTTTGTAAGTTTTGACTTGATGCAAACTCATTCGAATTTTGAGCAGCGTGTCCTACCTGAATTTTGCCAAATGCAAGGTTTATCTGCTGTACAAGCGACAAAAATGATGCAGCGTTTAGAGGATGATTTTGAACTGATTAGCCAGCAGCACTATCAAAATTTACTAACGGAAATAGGCTTTGATCAAATCCATTGTTTCAGCCAAATCTTTAGCTATGCAGCTTACAGTGCTTTTAAAACGTCTATAGATTAAAAATATAAAAAGACCAAGTTTGGGTGTTAAGTTCATCGATCATTTTGACCGACATAGTTGCTACCTTGCATGAGTGACGCTTGCCTCAAAATTTCGATCATCAGTTTCATCCTTCTTGCACGGTATCGCGCGTCATTTTTTAAAAAGAAACTTTTCAGTCAGCGTTAAATCACTTATTGTGCATTTATAAAAAGAATCAATTGGATGAAAATAATGTCAAAAATGGAATTTGATTATATTGTGATTGGTGGCGGAAGTGCGGGATGCGTACTGGCTGCACGCCTCAGTGAAGATCCACATATATCTGTGTGCTTACTAGAAGCAGGTGGGCAAGGTGATCAGTGGACGGTCAATATTCCAGCTGCATGCGTGGTGAGCTTACCGACTAAAATCAATAATTGGGCCTTTGAAACTGTGCCGCAAGCTGGCTTGAATGGTCGTAAAAGCTATCAACCGCGTGGAAAATGCCTTGGCGGTTCATCCAGTATTAATGCCATGATTTATATTCGTGGACATAAAAATGATTATGATCAATGGGCGGTACAGGGCAATACTGGCTGGTCATACGACGAGGTCTTGCCATATTTTATTCGCTCAGAAAATAACAACCGAATACACAATGAATTCCACGGTAATGACGGCCCTCTATCTGTTACAGATGTACAAAGTGACAATATTTTCCATCAACGCTATACCGAAGCGGCTCGTGCACAAGGCCATAAAGTCCTTAATGATTTTAATGGCGCAGAACAAGAAGGCTTAGGGGTTTATCAAGTTACGCATATCAATGGAGAGCGTTGTAGTGTAGCGCGTGCTTATTTGTTTCCGCATTTAAACCGACCAAATTTAACTGTATTGACCAAAGCCACAACACATAAAATCATTATAGAAGATAAAGTGGCCACAGGTGTTGAAGTCCAACATGCAGGGCAAATGAAACACCTAAAAGCAAGACGAGAGGTCTTGCTCAGTGCCGGTGCGATTCAATCACCGCAGATTTTAATGTTGTCTGGAGTGGGAGATCAGGCCGAGCTCCAAGCGCATGGCATTGAAGTGAAACACCATCTACCGGGTGTAGGAAAGAACTTCCACGACCATCCCGATTTCATTTTTGGTTATAAAGTCAAAGAATACCAAGGCACATTTGGCGTGTCCTTACCTGGCTCAATTGATATGTTCAAGCAGTTCAGTCGCTATCGTAAGGAACGACGGGGTATGATTGCTTCAAATTTTGCAGAATGTGGCGGTTTTCTAAAGTCTTCACCCGATTTAGCGATACCAAATTTGCAATTACACTTTGTCGTGGCGTTAGTAGATGACCATGCACGAAAATTTCATACAAGTCATGGTTTGTCGTGTCATGTGTGTCTGCTCAATCCAAGAAGTCGCGGCACGATCAAACTAAGTGGTTCCAGTATCAATGATCCATTATTGATTGATCCAAACTTTTTAAGGGATGAACAGGATTTAGAAGATTTGGTACAAGGTTTTAAGTTGACGCAGCAATTGATGATGTCGCCGTCTTTATCGAGTCATTACCAGCAAGATTTATTTACCTCACTGGTCAAAACAGATGATGACATACGTGCAATCTTACGTCAGCGTGTGGATACGGTTTATCACCCTGTCGGTAGTTGTAAGATGGGCGTAGATGAGATGTCTGTGGTTGACCCTGAATTGAAAGTCTACGGGATTCAAAACCTTCGTGTAGTCGATGCCTCCATCATGCCTTCTGTGGTGAATGGCAATACCAATGCCCCAACAGTGATGATTGCTGAAAAAGCCGTGGATATGATTCGTCAAAGTCAGCTCCAAGCGCAAGTAGCCTAGGTGTAAGCAGTTTTCCTGTGATTTGAAACAACACAGATAAATCTTAGATCAAAAACAGCAATAAAAAACCACCGCTAACGGTGGTTTTTTATTTCATTCAAAAATTAGTTTACTTTTTTGAAGATGAAGTCATTAATTTTATGGCCTGCTTCAATTCCGCGACGTTCAAATTTAGTTTGTGGACGCCAGTCTGGACGAGGGTAGCTATTGCCTTTACCTGCAAGGTTTTCAAGACGTGGACGTTCTTCAAGAACTTCGATCATCCATTCAGCATACGGTTCCCAGTCAGTTGCTGAGTGGAATGTGCCGCCGATTTCTAATTTTTCTTCAACCAATGGCATACGGTCATGAGATACAAAACGACGTTTGAAATGACGTTTCTTCTGCCATGGATCTGGGAAGTATAATTGCACAGTATTAATACTGTTATCTGGCATTTCACGTAGCACTTGGATGGCATCAGCATCCAGTACTCGAAGGTTAGTTAAACCTGCAAGACCTGCTTCATAAACACATTGAGCGATACCCGGAACATGCACTTCAATGCCGACAAAGTTTCGCTCTGGGTTTGCTTTTGCCATTAGCACCAAAGAGCGACCCATACCAAAACCGATCTCAACAGTTAATGGACGTTCAGGGTGTTCAAAATGCTGACGCAAATCCCCAACAGGATATTCCAAAATTAGATGACCATATTGTTCCAGCGCAGTACGTTGCGAAGTATTAAGTGGCGCAGAGCGGCGCATAAACGTCACGATTTCACGGTGTTCGTTTAGATTATCCAGATCTACAGCGTGCTGGTCTAATTGATCGTTCGACATAACTTTGGCAAATGTAAAAAATTCGAATGCGGTATTTTAAGTCCTGAGATGCACAAGTCAAATTTTTACCGTGAATAAATCCGCTTTTTGCTCAATCTTACCGATTGGAGCCGTGCTTCGCATTTTCCATGTACAGTAAATTACTTAGCTCAAAAGTCATGAATTAACATTAATCTAGGCTGTTTTTTCATCAAGATCTTCACTGTCAGCACCATCAGGTTTAAATGGCAAAATGGCCTCAATAACGGTACAACCCGGCTGTGACTGTATTTTAAATTCACCACCGATACGATGGATTCGTGTTTGCATACTATGTAGACCAACATGTAGACCTTGTTCAACATCGTTAGGGTTGAAGCCTATACCATTATCTTCAATACGTAATATCAGTTGAGTCTCTGTTTCGCACAAACTGACTTGAACTTTGCTAGCCTGACTATGCTTTAGAATATTGGTCAGGGTTTCTTCAGCGACACGAGTCAAATTGAGACATTGAGTTGCAGTGGGTGAGTGAATCCATTCGGCAGCAAATTTCCAGCTTGAGCTCATGTCTAATTCTTCAAAGAGCTGTACAAAGCGATGGCGAATCGGCGCCGCCCATTCGATCGGGGTGTCCGGAACTTTCGTCCCTATACTCGAACCTGAATCGATGACTTGTCTTAAATCATTACGGAACAGTTTAAGCATCGACATGATTTGTGGTTTTTCAATTTTATCATTTTGTTCTAACAGTAAAATTGAACGGACAATAGATCCGCCTAAACCATCATGCAAGTCATGAGATAAATGAATTCGTTCTTGAAGTCGTGCATTTTCAAGTGCGAGTTGATGTTGTTGACCGAGTGAGGTAGCAAGTTTCAGTTCTGCACGTTGTACATTTTCAGTTAAGGTCTTATTAAAACGTTCAATTTGACGGGTGTGTCGAGCTAAACGCAAAGCCAGTACGCCACCCAAAACGAGGGTCGTTAGTGGGCCAGTATATGGTGAGAGCGCATGGCCTTCCATGGTCATCATAAAGTGCGCATCATGTACCGCAATCGGTAAATAAATCAGATACAGCGTTGCAAGCAAATAGGTTTCGGCCATTTTGGCTTTATACGCCAAGTACGGGTAGCTAATACATTTGGTCACAAAGACTAAAACAAAGAAGCTAAAACAAATTTGGATGACGGTCTTTAAATAAGCCTCTGGTGCAAAACCAATACAGATCGCTGCGATAGTGGCAAGACTTAATAACAGTTTTTGAATTTTCGGGAAGGGATGGTTTGCAAAATACCACGCACCAATACAGCCAAATACCGTATAAAAACAGAAAATAATATTTTGTAGGCGGTCGACCTGTACGGTGGTTAGAAATGCAATTGGCCCATTAAAAATGATACACAGGCTATAAAATACCCAAGCCATGCCCGTAATGGTTAACCATAAGTAAGCTCTTTCATTACGATTGGCGAGCCATGCTAAAAAAAAGAACACAGCCACGACGAAATTAATCATCGTATTCAGTTCGACTAATTGTCGTTGTTCGAGTAACCAAATTTTAAAGGTGTCGTAGACTTGCTGGTATTCCCCAATTTGAACTGAACTGAGTCCTGATTTTTGGGTCACCGAACCATACACTTGTACCCAAATGGTATTTACACCTTGCTTTAAACTCGAGCTAGGCAAGTTCAATAGTCTAGGTTGATGTTGGCTTCGTGAAAAATGTTCTGCTGAAATATAGTCTTGCCAAAGTAGGGCATCGTTGATGTAAACCCGTCCACTTTGGGTAATGCCTTGTATGGCGATAGCAATGGGCTGATTTAACTGATGGAGGTCACAGTTCAACTTAAATTGGATTTTGTACCAAGCGATACCATGATAATCCGGCCAACGCTTATTCCAAGTGTCTGGAAGCTTTTGCAGATTTTGCCAACCTGTACGTGGGCGCTCTTGCTCGACAGCGCTTTTAGCTGTGGCAATATGGGTAATTTCAACAGGACAATGACTGCTTGAGATCTGTGGGGTGGCATTGGCAAAACTGGGTATAGCGATACAACATAGCAGGCAAAATAGACTCGCTAAGACCAGCAGCCGATTTGCTTGAATGCAGTGTCGTGACCAAAACCAAACCATCAAAATTCCCCCAATTTTGTGTATCCACAATTTAAAAAAATATATAGAAAGTCACATCAAATCTTTGTTTTATTTTTAATAGTTATAATTTTATGAGATGAATTATACAGTTAAATCGAATGAATGGTGAATTTTTCTCTTTTTATAGGCTTAGTATTATATGTAATGTCATTACACATCAGAGCTTCGATCTTTGAAACCCTTTGCTATATACATCCTGCATAGGGTTTCAATAGGTCACACTTTATTGAAAATTGATTTGATTCAAAGTGAATATTCAAAAATCCATTAGTCACTGACACGGTCAAGTAAAGTGCTACTTGCTTCATTTAAGCCAAAGACCTCTACTTGAATGTGTTTTGACTCAAATTTTTGCACGACATTTTTTAAAATATTGACTGAGGTAATATCCCAAATATGGGCATGGCTCAGATCAATTCGTACATGACTAACAATCTCCTGAAAATCAAAAAATTGATAAAAACTCTCAGAGCTACTAAAGAAAATTTGCCCATAGACCGTGTAACTACGGACGTTGTCTTTAAGTTCTGATATGACTTTTACCGAACTTTCTAATTGATTGATAATAAACAACGCAGAGAGGAGCACACCAACCAATACGCCAAGCGCCAAGTTATGTGTTGCAAGCACCACGATCACCACAGTAATCATCACGACATTAAAAGACATTGGATGCTTTGAAAATTGCTTGACAGAATTCCATTGGAACGTAGTGAATGACACCATGACCATAATTGCGACTAAGGCAGCCATTGGGACATAGGCCAACCAGTCTTTTAAGAACACCACTAAGCACAACAAAAATACACCTGCAACCAAAGTGGAGAGGCGAGTTCGCGCACCAGAGCTGACATTAATAATCGACTGACCAATCATGGCACATCCAGCCATGCCGCCCATAAAGCCACTGACAATATTGGCAATCCCTTGACCACGACATTCCTGATGACGATCTCCTTCAGTTCCAGTGACTTCATTGATCACTGTCGTGGTCATCATGGTCTCTAATAGTCCAACTGTTGCAAGGGTGATGGAATAGGGAAAAATAATCGTGAGGGTTTCAAGATTGAAAGGAATTTCAGGAATCAAGAAAATAGGTAAAGTCTCTGGAAACTTACCCAAATCACTGACAGTACGCAGGTCAGCACCTAAAAATAATGCCAAGCCACTGAGGACAATAATGCAAATCAGCGGTGATGGAATGGCTTTGCCAATTTTAGGTAGATATGGAAACAGATAAATAATTGCAAGCCCTAAAAGCATAAACACATAGCCCAAACTATCCATCTTTGACATTTCAGGTAGCTGCGCGAAAAAAATTAAAATCGCGAGTGCATTTAAGAAACCATACACCACCGACTGCGAGACGAAGCGCATAAGTTTTGCGACTTTAAAATAGCCCGCAATAATTTGTATGACACCAGTTAAAACCGTGGCAGCCAAAAGGTATTGCAAACCATGATCTTTGACCAATGTGATCATAAGTAAGGCCATCGCACCCGTAGCAGCCGAAATCATTGCTGTACGACCACCAAAAAAGGCAATGGTGACGGCGATACAAAACGAAGCGTACAAACCAACCTGCGGATCAACCCCAGCGATGGCTGAAAAGGCGATCGATTCTGGAATTAGCGCCAGTCCAACCACCAAGCCTGCAAGCACATCGGTACGAATATTGGAAAACCATTGTTCTTTTTTAAGTTGTAACACGGTAACTTTTCATCAAATCTTAAACGCGGCTATGTTAAAACAACTGAGTATAAAAATGCATAACAGATTGACTTGAAATCTTCTTGATTATGGACAATAGTCAATGAGTATATGTGTTTCAGCATTTACGCTTTTTTGCAATTTACAGGTTTGATCACTTGAAAGTTTGACAGAAGAGATTTAAAACATTGAATAGTACATAACAAGGATCAGATATGAAGCTTTATTATTCTCCAGGTGCATGTTCATTAGCATCACATATAATTTTAAATGAAATTAATGTCGATTTTGATTTGGTCCGTGTTGACCTAAAAAACCATAAAACAGAAAAAGGGGTGGATTATTACGAGATCAACCCAAAAGGTTATGTACCTGCATTAGAAATTAACCCAGGTTTGATCCTGACCGAGAACGTGGCCATTTTACCGTTTCTTGCACAGCATGATCCAAAACAAGACTTGATTCCGCCATCAGGTTTAGGTCGTGCCAAAGTTTTAGAATGGCTTGGCTATTTGAACTCAGAATTACATGATGCTTATGCCGTATTCTTTGGTGCTCCACTAGATGCAGACGCTAAAGAAAAAGCTTATGCAGAAATTGATCGTTTATTGACATATATCGATAAAGCAATTGGTGAATCGGATAACGACTATTTGGTCGATGATAACTTTGGCCCTGCAGATGCCTATCTCTTTGTACTGACAAATTGGTCAAATGGCATCGGACATGATTTAACGCCATATAAAAATATCATTGCATTACGCAACAAAGTTGCAGAACGCCAATCAGTTCAAATTGCGATGCGTGATGAAGGATTGATTCCTTAAAAGATGTTTCGCCCGTAAAAGTAATTCGCATTTTTTAAATGATTTTTAAGCCGATTCGACGGAGTCTTACATTTAGCGTTTGAATAAAGGGTTTAGCCTTCGGCTGGAGGTACTTTTGTTTAGGCAAAAGTACCCAAAACCATTGTCATCCGCAAAACTCGTTCACTACCGTCTAATTTTTCAAAGTATCGCAAAAACATTTTTATTAGAAGTAGCTCTGTCTCAAACAATTACGGATGACGATACCGCGTATCATTCTTTTATTTGAATCAAATTACGTTTCTGATTTTACTGCGTAACATCAGTTCTTTAAATTCAGTTTTGAAATTGAATAAACAAACCGCCGAAATTGGCGGTTTGTTTATTGCTAGATTGGCATTGCTCAGGTTCAACTTAGTACTCGAACTGTGTATAGAAATCATCAAAGTTAATATTTTTAAGCGTCAGTTGCTGTGGTGCTTTGAAGGTTGACCATTTGGTTTGAGTTTTGGCATCTTCAAACATATTGCCGCCTACAATTTCCTTACGTTTTAAGGTCGAAAAATTATAGCTTTTCGATGTTTCTTCACCAGAAGCTCGGTGAAAGCTACTGTAGTCAAAACCAATCAGGTCAAAGCGTTGATTTTGCCAACGGAAGGTGTAACTATGTCGGGGCCATTCCCAGCCACCACAAGCCATAAAATAACTAAAATGAACGAGTAAATTGCCTTTACTGATTTGGATGTCTTCTGCTTCAGCAAGTGGATCAAGTAAGCATGAATTCGGCTGCTGAGCGACTGGGATACTATGGTTTTCAACGATACGTTGATATCCCTTTGCGGTTTTAAAAAACACGATGAGTTTTCGTGGATGGTTATGAACGACTTTTCCATCGTCATCATAGGTCACCACATCGACTTTTTGTTTTTCCACGATCATCGCAACATCTGGCATTTGATCTTTGTTTAGGTCGCCAGTCGTAGCCATCAAAATGTTCCAACCTTGCGGTGCAAGTGATTTGGCTGTGCTGGGCACTTGGGCTGACAGCCAACTAGATGCGGCACAAAGACTAAAAGTACAAAATATATGGGATATTTTCATTGTTATTAGGTTTTAAAATCAAAAAAAGGACTCTATAGAGTCCTCTTTTATACCGTGATTGAGTTCTTATTTAAAGAAGTATCCGGTTTCAGGTGAACTGGCATTTGCCATGCGTTTACGCGGCATACGTCCTGCTAGGAACGCTTCACGACCGGCTTCAACTGCTTTTTTCATCGCTGAAGCCATCATAACAGGGTGTTGTGCAGCTGCAATTGCTGTATTCATTAATACGCCATCACAGCCCAATTCCATCGCTATCGCTGCATCACTTGCTGTACCGACACCAGCATCGACCAAAACAGGTACTTTGGCATTGTCTTTAATGATCGAAATTGTATGTGGGTTGAGAATACCTAAACCTGAGCCAATAAGACTACCTAAAGGCATAATCGCTACACAGCCCATGCTTTCCAGTTCTTGTGCCACAATTGGGTCATCTGAGGTATAAACCATGATTTCAAAGCCATCGTCAATCAATGTACGTGCAGCTTTTAAAGTCTCAGTAATATTTGGATATAGGGTTTTCTCATCGCCTAAAACCTCAAGTTTAACCAAATTGTGACCATCTAAGAGTTCACGCGCCAACATGCAAGTACGGACCGCACTGTTCGCATCGAAGCAACCTGCTGTATTTGGCAAGATCGTATATTTTTCAGGTGGAACCACTGAAAGCAGGTTTGGTTGGTCTGGATGTTGACCAATATTCACACGGCGAATGGCAACGGTCACAATTTCAGCACCACTGGCTTGAATGGCCTGGTCAGTTTCCGTTAAGTCCTTGTACTTACCTGTACCAACTAAAAGTCGTGAATTAAATGTACGTGAACCAATGATTAGGGGTGTATCTTCCATGGGAGCTCCATTTTAGCCGCCACCTACGGCATGAATAATTTCAATATGATCTTGCTCAGTAATTGGGGTTTGTTCCAATTTACTTTTCGAGATGATCATTTCATTTTTTTCAACAGCGAAGCGTTTGCCTTCCAATTGTAATTGTTGAACCAATTGCAAGAGGTTGACACATTCGGTTTGTGTAGCTTCGCCGTTTAAATAGATTTGCATTTGTGGATTCCGATCTTGCTGCCTTATTTATTGAGTAAGGCCAATATCTGCTGTTGATTATTTTGCGTATTTAAACGCATTCCATGCCAATATAAGCCATCCAGCAATCATCAGCGCTCCACCAATCGGGGTAATTGCACCGAGACCACGTGGTAAGCCTAGAGCCATTACATATAAAGAACCACAGAAGAAGAAAATACCAATTTGTATGAGCAGGAAACTGGCTTTTATTGGAAGTTGGGGAATGACTTTGGATAAGATCGCAAGGGCCAGTAAGCCCAGTGCATGATAAAAGAAATAGTCCGTTGCAGTTTGCCACCAAGCCAATTGGGCTTCAGTCGCGCGAGCTTTTAATCCGTGTGCACCAAAGGCACCAAGCATCACAGCAAAAGCTAAGTTAAGTGCGGAAATGGCAATCCACATGTGCATTCACCTTAACAAAATTTGCGCATAACCATAACATATTTAGCGCGCAGGGTTAAAGCAAAAATGCCCAAAGTTTTTGTGTTGTAGTTTGTCATTCAATACTATTCAGACATAAAAAAGAGCATCGAAATGCTCTTTTTTAGAATGACTGGGAAAAGTCTTCAACTTAGTTTGAAGACATTGCGACTTTAATTTTTTCCATCGCATTTTTTTCCAACTGACGAATACGTTCAGCAGATACATTATATTCCGCCGCCAATTCATGCAGTGTCGACTTTTCGTCATCTAACCAGCGACGTTGTAAGATGTTACGTGAACGATCATCCAGCTGATCCATGGCTTCATGTAAAGCTGAAGTACTTTGTTCTTCGTAGTCTTCATCTTCCGCTAAACGCGCAGGGTCGTAACGGTTATCTTCGAGATAAAGGGCAGGAGCAACATGAGTCGAACCTTCATCGTCATCATCACCTTGAGCTTCAAACGCAGCATCATAAGCGGTTAAACGGCCTTCCATTTCCAAGACTTGTTCGGGTGTCACATTTAAGTCATTGGCAATTGACTGTGCTTCAGCCAAAGTTAATTTTTTAGACGACTTTTTTAAGCTACGTAAATTAAAGAATAATTTACGCTGTGCTTTAGTGGTCGCAATTTTGACAATACGCCAGTTACGAATCACATATTCATGAATTTCTGCTTTAATCCAATGCACAGCAAAAGATACGAGACGTACGCCCATATTTGGGTCAAAACGTTTTACCGCTTTCATTAAGCCCAAGTTACCTTCTTGAATCAGGTCACCTTGTGGCAAGCCGTAGCCTGCATAGCTACGTGCGATATGCACAACAAAACGAAGATGCGACATCACCAGCATTTTAGCTGCGTCTAAATCTTGGTCGTAATAATAACGCTCGGCCAGCTCTTTTTCTTGTTCGGCCGATAAAATTGGAATCTGATTAACAGTACTAATATAAGCACCAAGATTCACCCCAGGTGCCGATAATGACAGGGGCATCAATTGATTGCTGCTGTCACTCATGTTTTCTCCTTGAGAACTAAAAATGGGTAAGCCCAATAACTAAGATTCATCTTAATCCAATATTTCCGTAAATTATGGAAAATTGGGTATAGAAATGTAAACTTTTATTCAATTATGAAGCAATTTAGTTTAACTGAATCTTTTTAAGATTCAATTAAGTAATGAAACTCAGAATCTGAAATTTTGCGCATTTCACAGTTTAACTGATGTATTTGACAGTATCGTGATACATCTTGTTGGCTGTGCGGATCGGATGACTTTAACAATAAAGATTGGTCTGGACTTTTCTTTAAAGCTTTTTTGAGCATCAATAGTGGCATCGGGCATGGTTTACCCATTGCATTTACAGTTAAAAGCGAATTTTGGCTGTCACTCACGAAGCAGATCCAACATGTTTACATTTCAATGGAAATATTAGCAAATACAGTGCCAAATCCCAACCTAAAATAGGCAAAAATCCTTTGTGATTTATAACTCAAACGATGTGAAAAAATAAGAATATTCAAAAGGAAAATAGATCAAAAAAATCTATTATTTGCGGTAAACCCGTGTTAAGCTCGTTGCGTTGTTAAGATTTTTGTTGGCTGTGAAGTCTCTTAACTCTTGATATATTTGGATGTAACCGGGATTTTGTTGATAGTTTTACAGAATGATTACAAGCTTAGAAATAAAAATATTTTTTAACCTTGTTTGGTCTGCTGTTTGCAACACCGGGTGGTCCTTCTTTTTTAAATACGATAAGGATTAACTTATGACAGCTCGTGAACAAGGCGTTGTTAAATGGTTCAACGACACTAAAGGCTTTGGCTTTATTCAACGTAACGGCGGCGACGACGTATTCGTTCATTTTCGCGCAATTATGGGCGAAGGCCACCGTTCACTTCGTGACGGCCAACGCGTAGAATTCAGCGTTGTTAAAGGTCAAAAAGGCTTCCAAGCTGAAGAAGTACAACCTTTAGACTAATCGTCTAAATGTACTCAGAAACGCTCCAATGTAAATTGGGGCGTTTTTTGTTTATAATGCTTCGATAATTTTGTGATTATTCATTTAGGGCACATCTATATGTCATCAGGTTTTGAAACCTTAAATTTACATCCGAACCTTAAAAAAGCCATTGATGCTTTGGGTTTTAAGGATATGACGCCTATTCAGCAAAAGGTTTTAAAATTTACATTGGCTGGACATGACGCTATTGGCCGTGCTCAAACTGGTACAGGGAAGACAGCTGCTTTCTTGGTCAGCGTGATAAATGATCTGTTGAATAATCCAATTAAAGAACAACGCTTCCGCGGTGAGCCGCGTGCATTGATTCTTGCACCAACCCGTGAGCTTGCATTGCAAATTGAAAGTGATGCCAAAGAATTAGTGAAATACACTGATCTCAATGTCATGACTTTATTGGGTGGAGTAGATTTCGATAAACAAAAAAATCTATTAAACCGTAATTTTGTCGACATTATGGTTGCAACTCCAGGTCGCTTAATTGACTTTGTGGAACAAAAAGAAGTTTGGCTCGATCAAATTGAATTTTTAGTGATTGATGAAGCTGACCGTCTTTTAGATATGGGCTTTATTCCTTCAGTTAAACGTATTGTGCGTTTCTCACCACGTAAAGAACAACGCCAAACGCTAATGTTCTCTGCGACGTTTAGTTATGACGTTTTAAATTTGGCACAGCAATGGTTGTTTGAACCAGTAACTGTTGAAATTGAACCTGAGAAAAAAACCAATGCAGATGTAGAGCAACGTGTCTACATGGTGGCGAAGTCTGATAAATATAAATTATTGGAAGACATCTTACGTGATGAACCAATTGAAAAGGTCATGATCTTTGCCAACCGTCGTGATCAAGTGCGTAAACTTTATGATCATCTCAAAAAGGACGGTTATAAAGTGGTGATGTTGTCAGGTGAAATCGCTCAAGATAAACGTTTGAAAATGCTTGATCAGTTCAAAAATGGTCAACATAACATCATGATTGCAACAGACGTTGCGGGTCGTGGTATCCATGTCGATGGCGTTTCGCATGTGGTGAACTTCACACTTCCTGAACAGTCGGATGATTATGTACACCGTATTGGTCGTACAGGTCGTGCAGGAACACGCGGTGTCAGTATCAGTTTCTTGTCGGAAGACGATGCTTTTTCACTACCTGAAATTGAAAAAGCCATTGGTCAAAAATTACCTTTAACCCGTTTAGACGGTTATTGCTAATTTTTGCTTCTAAAAAAGCCTGCATATTTGCAGGCTTTTTTATTTCATATCGACTATTTCATAACAATTATTTCATGACGATAATTTCATTTTGCGTTAATGACAAAACGAAATCACAAACTAACGGTTTAGTTTGCACGGCAACTAAAGGTTAGTACAGTTTGGTAATCATCATCTTTGCTGATGCTGCCGCTATTTCCTGTAATGGTGCCAAGTACGCCAGCCGCCGCTTGAATCATTTGACCTGTCTTTTCATCGACCACGCCTTTTAAAACACCGTTGTATTCTTGCTTTTCATCTACGACGACAGGGGTCGCATTTTTACCACAGGTACTATTTGCTGCTGCGATCGCATTATTTTTTGCCGCTAAACTGGTTTTACCTACGGCAGTGACTTCATATTGATTATTTGGTTTTTGAATTGCTAATGATTTTGTTGGTGTAGATGTACATGCAGCTAAAAGCACAGTTGCGCTTAGCGTGCTAACCATGGCAACAGTTTTGCTGAATTTTTTCATGTGGTGCCCCGAGTTAGAAACAATTTGATTTATTTGAACATAAAATTTCTTATAGAACAGGGAGCTGCTGTACAAGTTATGCGGTTTTTTATAGTAAATCTGTGAATAAAGCTGACTTAACAAATAAGCACCGAGTCTGATGCAAACATTCTAGAGTAAGTTATTGAGAATATGCTAATCTTGAGCAAACGTTTTAAAGTACAGTGTATAGATGTCAATTCTAAAATCAGCAGTTGATACAGTTCATCAAAATATTCATCAGCGTCAGTCGATTGGTCATTTAATTGAACCTGCGCCGAATGCTGAGCAATTGGAAAATGCGTTTCAAGCCGCCTTAACGGCGCCAGATCATCATCGTCTTAAGCCTACGCGTTTTGTGATTATTCCTGAAACTGAACGTGAAGCATTTGGTGAGTTGCTTTCACATGCCTTAGCCGATACTGGACAAACAGAAGAAGCACAGTTGGAACGTGTGAAACACCATCCATTTCGTGCGCCACTATTGGTTTTGGCCTTAACTCAATTACAAGATCATCCCAAAGTTCCGCATTTCGAACAAATTTTAAGTTCAGGCGCAGCAGTACAAAACTTTTTGCTCTCTTTACAAGCACAGGGCTTTTCAACTATGTGGCGTAGTGGGGCGGTGGTTGAATCTAAATTGTTTAAACAAGCCTTGGGTTTAACGGAAAACGATTTGATTTCAGGCATTATTTATATCGGTACAGCTGTGAAAGCAATTCCACCTCGTGCTGAAATACAGTCTGCTGACTTTGTAAGCCATTGGCATAAAGCAAACCAATAAAAGTGAAAAATAGGTCGATTGAACAAGATCGATCAGTAAAGAAATTAGGATAAAAGAACAATGTCAGAACTTGATTTTGCAAGTCTTGTTAGCCCTGTGTCAGTAGACCAAAAAACGGCACTGCGTGTGACGGTGTTGGGTGGTGGGAGTTTTGGTACTGCGATGGCCAATACTGCAGTACGTAATGGCTGTGACACCATGATATGGATTCGTGATGAGGCGGTAGCTGCGGATATCAATGCAACACATATCAATAAACGTTACTTGCCAGATTTTCAATTAGAAGCAGGTTTGCTTGCTGTTTCAGATTTAGAAAAAGCAGTATGTAATCGTGACATTATTTTGGTGGCCATTCCGAGCCATTCTTTCCGTAGTGTTTTACAACAGATAAAACCTTTTATCACGTCACAAGCAGTGGTGTCTTTAACCAAAGGTATTGAAGCCAATACCTTTAGTTTTATGAGCGATATTATTCGTGAAGAGCTTCCTGAAGTCCCTTATGGTGTGCTTTCAGGGCCAAACTTGGCGAAGGAAATTGTTGCGGGGCAACCTGCGGGGACTGTGATTGCAAGCCAATCTGAACTGGTTCGTTATGCGGTTCAACAAGCGCTGCACAGTGCATTATTCCGTGTATTTGCAAGTGATGATGTGCATGGCGTGGAATTGGGCGGTGCACTGAAAAATATCTATGCAGTCGCGATGGGTCTAGCTGCAGCTTATGGTGTCGGTGAAAATACCAAGAGTATGATTTTGACACGTGCTTTGGCAGAAATGAGCCGCTTTGCAGTGAAATTGGGTGCAAACCCATTAACCTTCTTAGGGCTGTCTGGGGTAGGTGACTTATTTGCAACCTGTAGTAGTCCACTCAGCCGCAATTACCAAGTTGGCTTTGCACTCGGTAGTGGTAAAAGCTTAGAACAAGCCACCAAAGAACTAGGACAAACTGCGGAAGGGATTAATACCATTGTGCAAGTACGCGCACGCTCTGAAGAGCTCGGTGTATATATGCCAATTACCAGTGCATTGTATGAAGTGATTTTTGAAGGTGCGCCGGCCCTGAACATTGCATTGTCATTGATGAAAAATGGACATCGCAGTGACGTTGAATTTGTCTTGCCACATCAGCAAGTTTAAGTTTGCTGATTAATATACAATACACATAGCTTTGTCATACTGGCTGTATATAATGTGCGGAATAGAATAAGGAAATTTTATGCAACTGACATTGGTTAGGCATGGCGAAGCTGCTCCGCCAGTAATGGGGAATGATGAAAAGCGTCCTTTAACAGCGCGCGGACAAACTCAAGCGGCAGAAACTGCAGCATATTTGAAAGATATAATTCAACCAGACGTTTTTGTGGTGAGTCCGCTACTGCGTGCGCAGCAAACACTTTCATCTTTGCAAAAACATTTTCCACATGTGCCTGTGGTTATTTGTAATGCCATCAAACCGGAAGATGATGCCAAAGTTGCAGTGGAATGGTTGTCACATTTACCGTATGAGTCTATTGTGGTGGTGTGCCATATGAACGTTGTGGCACATATGGCCAGTGTTTTGGTCTCAGAATATTTTAATCCCTATGCTTTGGCAGAAGCGCGCATTTATGAACAAGCGGTCATTGCTCCAGGGTTATCAACACAAATTAAAACGTTTATACCATCAACATAAAAACCAATTAAAACGGCAGAAAAATTAATGTTGTATTTATGGATGCCCGAAGCCAATGGGGTTTGGCAATGGTCAGAAGGGGATTTCTGGAAGCAGTCATCGACACTTGAACAATTGATTCAGGAAATTCAGCCATATGCGGGAAAGGAAGCGGTTGTTTTCTTTCCAAGTCGTGATGTACAAATCATTCAGCAAAATTTTCCAAAAAACCAATATAAAAAACTTGGCCCAGACGGCGTAAAATATTTACTTGAGGAATATGTCATTTTGCCTTTGGATGCAATGAAAGTATTGCATCATTTTCAAAGTCCAGATGAATTAACGGTCATGGGGGTTGCGCATAGTGCAGTCGAAACGATGCAGCATGCTTTGACACTAATCCCTGTGAAAGTCATTTCGTTATTACCTGACTTTTTGGTCTTGCCAAGTCCAGAAGCAGGGCAACATGTTTTGGCAAATGTCAGCGGTCATTTATTGGTCCGAAATAGTGAATATGTCGGTCAGTCTGTTGATGATTTGGCATTGTACTTAGATTATCAAATTGGTCAGCCGAACTATAAGATTTCAAATCTAAGTTCAGATCAGACGCATAGTCTTGAAGCCACTGTAACGCATGATCACATTGAATCGTTTCATTATGAATTACCCAATATAAAAAAACCGAAACAACATCCACTCAATGTTTTGCCGAAAGCCAAAGCCAATAATGGTGTGAGTGGCTATTGGAAAGCATGTGCAGCAGTTTTGGTCGCGGCTTTAATTACACAGTTTAGCTATGATGCAGTTCGTTGGTATCAATACAAAAAAGTGGCCAATATCACTGCGGCACAAGCGATTGATCAGTTTAAATATTGGTTTGGTCAAAGCTATCCTGTGACCGAACAAACGCTGAAAAGCCAGTTCGAATCACAATTGCGTCAGAGTCAAACGGGCAATGCACAGGCTTTGTCTTTACTGAGCCGTGTCGGGCCAGTTTTAATGCAAAACCAAATTTCTGCAAATCGTGTGAGCTATGAAGCCTCGATGCTGAATATGGAGTTAAAAGCTAATTCGGCAGAAGTACTACAAACCCTAACTGATCAATTAAAACAACAAGGTTTTAAAGTCGAATTAGGGAATATTCAACCAAGTGCCAACGGCGCGATTGGATTGGTGAAAATACAATAATGATAAAAATGGAAAACCTACAGCAACGTATAGATGGGCAAATTGAGCGCATCACTGATTATTTAGACCAACTTTCTACTCGTGAACGAGTCATGGTGATCTTTACCACAATTTTTGTTGTAGTGGCAGCGATTGGTTCGGCACTGTTTTATATGAACAAAGCTGCAAATTTTCAACAAAAGCGCGTGAATGAACTCAAAGATACTGTTGTTTGGATGCAAAGTAATGCCGTCACGATGAAACCAGCAGGTGATACACAACTGAGCGCGTTGGAAAAAGTTCAGCGTGTATCGCAACAACAGGGTTTATCCGTGGCATCTCAACAAGTCGGTGAGCAAATACAGATTGCAGTGATGCATGAAAATTATGCAATTCTGGCCAATTTTTTGACTCAATTGGTTCAAATGGGCTTAAGTATTGAAAAGATGGAATTAAGTTCTGAAGCGGGACAGGTCAAATTAACAGCGAGTGTACAATAATCGGTAAAAATAAAGATCTGCTAAGCATGGTGTTTTATTTGTGCTATGCCTATAATATGCCGACTTAAAAAGCAGTAGACTTTTATAGATATGTTGTATTCTCTAGCCCGCCCTTTGTTGTTTACTTTAGCACCAGAGCGTGCACATGAGCTGACATTATCGCTGTTGAAATCTTCTCACAAGATGGGAATGATGCGTCAAAACGTGGCGTCTAAACCAGTGACATGTATGGGAATCGAATTTCCGAATCCAGTTGGTTTAGCAGCCGGTCTTGATAAAAACGGTGCTTATATCGATGCGCTGGCGAGCCAGGGCTTCGGCTTTATTGAAATTGGTACAATTACACCACTTCCACAATCAGGTAACCCTGAACCGCGTTTATTTCGTTTACCGAAAGCAAAAGCCATTATTAACCGTATGGGCTTTAATAATGATGGCGTGGATCAGCTGATCGAAAATGTCAAAGCTGCAAAATTTAAGGGTGTACTTGGGATCAATATCGGTAAAAATGCAGTCACACCTGTTGAAAAAGCAGTTGACGATTATCTGATTTGTCTAGAAAAAGTTTATAACTACGCTTCTTATATTACGGTTAATATTTCATCTCCTAACACAAAAAATCTTCGCAGCTTACAAAGCGGTGATGCTTTGACTGAACTGTTAGAGACGCTCAAGAAACGTCAACTCGAGTTGGCGGATGAAAATCAACATTATGTACCCTTAGTACTTAAAGTTGCACCAGATCTAGAACCTGAAGACATTAATTTTATTGCACAACAATTGTTAAAATTTAAAATTGATGGTCTGATTGTTACCAATACGACTTTGTCACGTGAAGGTGTTGAAGGCCTTCCATTTGGTGATGAAGCTGGTGGTCTATCAGGTGCGCCAGTCTTTGAAAAAAGTACGGCATGTTTGGCGGCTTTTGCTAAAGTATTAAACGGTCAAATTCCATTGATCGGTGTGGGTGGTATTTTGTCGGGCGCGGATGCTGTTGCGAAACAAAAAGCAGGAGCTAGCCTTGTACAAGTGTATAGTGGCCTCATATATACAGGTCCGACACTTGTAAAAGACTGCGTAGACGCATTGTAAATATCATGAATACCATTGATATCTTTATACTTATTATTTTGCTCATTGGAGGGCTTAACGGTTTGCGTCAAGGATTTGTAAAAGCCTTTGCGAACTTCATTGGATGGATTCTTGCACTTGTCATTGCGGCAAAGTATGCAACCGTCCTTGCACCTTCGATGACATCTTTAAGTACAGATCCAGTGGTACAGAAGATTGCCGCGTTCGCATTTATTGTATTGTTGATTGTAGTCATGACTTGGGTCGCGACATGGTTATTGAACAGTATTTTGAAAACATTAAAGCTCGGTCCGTTAAATCGACTGGCAGGTGGTGTTTTTGGAAGCTTAAAAGGATTGTTGGTGGTGCTGATCACTATGCAGGGGCTAGGTCCTTGGGTAGAAAGTTCACCACATTGGAAACAATCTAAAATGGTTCAGTCATTATTGCCATACGCGCCTTGGGCAACCGAATTGTCCAAAGATGCTGCAAATCAAGCACTTCATCATATTCAGTCTGAAGATGCTCAGAAATCTTCAGACCTCCCATCTGATTCACAGAACATGCACGGACGTTCTGGATCGGGTGATTCAACAAATAATCCTTTTTATTAACCCTAGCTTGTCTGCGAGGTTGCTATGTGTGGAGTAGTTGGTATAGCTGGTAAATCACCTGTTAACCAAATGTTGTTTGATGCGTTAACGATGTTACAACATCGTGGACAGGATGCAGCCGGGATCGTAACTTGTCAGGATGGTCGTTTATTCCTGCGTAAAGATACGGGTATGGTACGTGATGTGTTCCACACACGTCATATGCGTGCATTACAGGGTAATTATGGTATTGGCCATGTTCGTTACCCAACTGCTGGTTCTTCTAGCAGTGCTGAAGCTCAGCCATTCTATGTAAACTCACCTTATGGCATCACGCTTGCACATAACGGTAACTTAACCAATGCTGCTGAAATTCATGATGACTTGTTCAAGACTGACTTACGTCATATGAACACTGATTCAGACTCAGAAGTATTATTAAACGTATTTGCACACGAATTGCAAAAACGCGCCAAACTTACACCAAGCGCTGAAGATGTATTCCACGTGGTTTCACGTGTACATGAACGTTGCAAAGGTGGTTATGCGGTTGTTGCTATGATCACTGGTCAGGGCCTTGTGGGTTTTCGTGATCCAAATGGTATTCGTCCATTGATCTACGGTTCGCGTGAGACTGAAAATGGTATGGAATATATCATTGCGTCTGAATCTGTCGCAATTACAGCGCTCGGCTTTAAGGTTGAACGTGATATTGCACCGGGTGAAGCAATTTATATTACTGCTGATGGTGTGATGTCGACTAAGCAGTGTGCAGTAGCCCCTGAATATCGTCCTTGTATCTTTGAATACGTTTATTTTGCGCGTCCGGATGCAACCATTGATGGTATTTCAGTTTACAAAGCACGTTTGAAAATGGGCGAAAAACTTGCTCAGAAAATTCTGCGTGAATGGGGTGATGAGCACGATATCGATGTCGTGATCCCAATTCCTGATACCTCACGTACTTCTGCGCTTGAGCTTGCTAATACCTTGGGTGTGAAGTTCCGTGAAGGCTTTATGAAGAACCGTTATATCGGTCGTACCTTCATTATGCCGGGTCAGCAACTTCGTAAGAAATCTGTGCGTCAAAAGCTTAACCCTGTAGAGCTAGAGTTCCAAGGCAAAAACGTACTTTTGGTCGATGACTCGATTGTACGTGGTACGACTTGTAATGAAATCATTCAAATGGCGCGTGATGCGGGTGCGAAAAAAGTATTCTTTGCATCTGCTGCACCGATGGTGAAATATCCAAACGTGTATGGTATCGATATGCCTGCCAAATCTGAACTGATTGCGTCTGAACGTAGCGTTGAAGAAATTCGTGAAATTATTGGTGCTGATCGCCTAATTTTCCAAGACTTGGAAGATCTAAAATCTGCTGTTCGCACCAAGAAAGTCCCTGAGTTACAAGACTTTGATTGCTCGGTATTTGATGGTAAATATGTGGCAGGCGGTATTGATGCTGAATATTTGGCAGCTTTAGAGCGTAAGCGTAATGACTCTGCAAAAAATGAAAAGCCAGCCTATATTGATGTTAACATTGATGCAGCTTCTGTGGATTTAACAGGTGTTCGCGAAGAATAATCTGCTGAAAACACACTGAAAAAGCGGGAATTTCCCGCTTTTTTCATTTATGATGAGCAAACAAAAGACAATGTAGCTTAAGGGTATTACATTGAGACGTGTGGGTTATGATTTTATAAAAAACAAAAATATGTTTTGGCCTGTCACCATGTGTATGGCGGCAGTGTTTTTGACCGTCGCAATTATTAATGTAATTGTCGGTTTAATTGTGGATTATTATGATTCCACTCAGTCTATCTATTGGCATGTCCTTAGCCCATTTTTAGTGGCTGCTGTACTGCTGATTATGTTGGTTTCAGTTCTCTATGATTTTTACACCTTTCGTTTAGGTGGTTATTCACTTGCCAAACAATTAGGTGCGCGTCGTCTCAGTCTGATAGAAAGTATTCCTGAAGAAAGTGTTGCACTGCGTATGACTGAGCAGCTGGCAGATACTTTTTTAATCGATACTCCTGCACTTTATGTCCTACCTGATGAAGTGGGTGTGAATGCGCTCACCGCTGGTTTTAGCCCTCGAGATACATCGATCATTTTAACCTGGGGTGCCTTACAAACCCTAGATGAGATGGAAATGTATGGTTTGCTGAGCCATGAATTTAATAAGATCTTGTCGGGGGAAGCTGCTGAAAATACCCGTTTGAAAATCTTATATAGCGGTTTGACGACCTTTAGTCAGTGGGGCAGTAAAATTGCAAAACGTGGTTTCTATAAAAATGGACAAGCACGGGACAATAAGTTTGAAACGCTCTTTGTAGCGATTGGCGCAGTTATTTGGTTGATCGGTAGTTTAGGTGTTTTGATTTCCCGCTTTATTAAATATATCTCTTTGGGTTCTCGAACCTATCGTAATGACCAGAAAACTAAACGTCTGATTCAAAATGATGCCAATATTCAAACCTTATTAAGGATTTATGTGCATCATTCAGGTTCGCAAATTCATAGTGAATATGCGGAATCGATTTCTCATATGTGTTTTGCAAACTCACTCAGTCCGCAAAACTGGATGAATATTCACCCAAGTATTGAACAGCGTATTTTTGAATTAAATCCGGCGCTCATTCATGACCTGCAACTAGAAAATTTAAAAAAACTGCGAAACCAGCCGCTATTTTATTTATTCCGTTCACTAGAAGAAGCTAGTCCAGATGTTGCAACACCATGGAACTCGCCACAACCATTACCTTTACTGCGCTTGTCACCGATTAGTTTTGCGATACGAGATGCAATTAAACCGTTGAACCCCGAGATTCGTGAAAATTGGCAGCGGCCTGAATTGATCCAACGTGCCTTGCAAACAGCAACAGGTTCGCGTGAGGTGATGGTTGCTATTTTAATGATTCGTCAGTATCGAGAGTTTATTCCGACTGAAGCTGAAGTGAGTCGTGCGATTGTGGATGCCTTATTGAATCTTGATGGTCGTGTGCATATCTCAATTTTTCATGAGGCATGTAAAAATATTGGCACTATGCCTGCGACGATTTCACGGCAGT
Organism: Acinetobacter sp. YH16044; assembly: GCF_013417145.1. Classification (NCBI taxonomy): domain Bacteria; kingdom Pseudomonadati; phylum Pseudomonadota; class Gammaproteobacteria; order Moraxellales; family Moraxellaceae; genus Acinetobacter; species Acinetobacter sp. YH16044. The sequence goes on along the minus strand of NZ_VPEK01000016.1, from coordinate 35,189 downwards.
TCTTAACCAAGCTGGCCAAAATTATTCAAGAAGATGGTGAAATTGGTTTGCTCGATGCCTTACTACTTGAAACAGTGAAATATGAGTTAAATCTGTTGCCTGCACATACACCTACATCTTTAGAAGATGTAAAACCGAGTATTGTGCGTTTGATTGATGCCTTGTTGCATGTGCAACAAATTAACAGTGATAACCAACTCGAAGTGCGTGAAAAAATCCTCAATCGAATCTTAACGAAAGAAGAACTAGAGTTTTATCGCGATATTTCTGATGAGCCAATAGACTTGGCTGAAATCCTAAATGATATTTCTGGGCTGCTGCTGCGTGAGCGGTTAAGCATTCTTGGGGTTGCTGAAATATGTTTATGGAATGATCGAATTATCACGCAAGATGAGTTGGATGTTTTGCAGCTACTATATTGGCGTATTGGATTTGAATCAGCTGAGATAGTTGAACTAATGCAAAAGAAAAATAGTTTAATGATTGTATAATTGTTTATAGCGGCTTGATTTATGAATAAATTGTTTAATTTTAAGTCAAAAGTAGTCTGAGCAATTCTAAAGAATCTTTAAAGAAATAGTATGATCTAATTGATTTATAAAAGTTCAGCAAAAACCAATGAATCCCGTTAGAATATCAAGCCTTGAATCGGTGAAAATGAAAGCATGATTGGGCATCAGCGAAGCATAATGGCGGCAATGGGAATTGATATATGGATTCCTCAGGCGGCTCCGTGTCAGCAATTTAGCTCAAATATTTGGCGAGATCAGGCGGCTCCTGAAATAGTCTCTGAAATTCTACTCAAAAATGAGCCTCAGCCAACGCCTGTTTCATCACAGACTGAGCTTAAAAACAACGTTGATGTTGTTGTAAATCAACCTGTAGAAGCACCTAAAGATGAACTAAAGGTTGTTGAGCCTGTTGAAGTTCGTCCAATTGTTCAAATACCTTCGTTTAACTTAGAAGCCATCTGTTTAATGCACTGTGTTATTGTCATTGATGCCACAGAATTAACGGCAGAGCAGCAAGTTTTGTGGAGCAATATTCAGCGCGCAGTCAGTGCCGATTTCTTTGCTTTACAGTGGCCTTTTGGCTGGGTGAATTTGCAAGATGGTCGTGGTGCAGCATCTTATGTACAGGGTTTTATCGATGCGATGAGCTTGGATAAAAATGTCATTTGTCTAGGCGATATTCCGCATTTAGAGCATGCGAAGGTGTATCCATTGGCATCTTTACAGCAAATGATTGAACAGCCTTTATTGAAAAAACGCCTATGGCAATTTATGCAAAATAAGGCAGGACAAAATACTTAAATGACGTAAATGGAAAATTTATGCAAAAAAAAGTAGTGGTTTTTAGTCAAATAGATCAAGAAATAATCCAACGTTTAGAACAGCAATTTAAAGTTTTCCAAATTAGTCCTAAATTGGGCGATGTGAATCAGCAAATTCTTGAGCATTCAAAAGATGCTGACGCCATGATTGGTGCGGGACGTTTGTTGAATGCCTCAAATTTAGCGCATGCATCACAATTAAAAGTCATCTCAAGTGTAAGTGTCGGTTATGACAACTATGATTTAGCATTTTTAAATCAAAAAAATATCTGGTTGTGCCATACTCCGCATGTATTGACGGAAACTACAGCAGATTTAGCATTTACCTTATTGATGAGTGCAGCACGTAAAGTGCCTGTATTGGATCAATGGACCAAACAAGGGCAGTGGAAGCGTACAGTTGGTCCTGAGCAATTTGGCATGGATGTCTTTGCTAAAACCATCGGAATTATTGGCTTAGGACATATTGGCGCAGCAATTGGACGTCGTGCTCGCTACGGCTTTAATATGAATGTGCTCTATCATAATCGCCGAGAAAAAATTGAATTGGCTGAATCTTTATCAGCGCAATATTGCGATTTGGATGATTTGTTGCAACGTGCTGACTTTGTGGTCGTTGCAGTGGATTTAAATGCAGAATCGAAAGCTTTAATTGGTGAACGTGAGTTGGCCTTGATGCAATCGCATGCGGTATTGGTCAATATTTCACGCGGTTCAGTGATTGATGAAGCCGCTTTAATCGATGCATTAAGTCGTGGTCAAATTTTTGCAGCAGGCTTAGATGTGTATGAGCAAGAGCCACTTCAAGAATCCCCATTATTTACATTAGCCAATGTCGTGACATTACCCCATGTAGGTTCAGCAACAGCGGCAACCCGTAAACGTATGGCAGAGTTGGCTTATCAAAATTTAGTGGATGTTTTGGTACATGAACGCGCGCCACGCTATGTGGTTAATCCAAAATTTGAATAAACAATCACAACAGTTTTCTCCATAATTCACCAAAATTCAATGCTATATTCGATGAAGAACGAATATGAAATTTAGAGAATAGACTTTGAAAAAGATTTTACTGGCATGTGGTCTCGGGCTTTGTTCGACATTGGCGCAGACGCAGTCCGTAGATTTTAGTTCATTCCCACAATTTTCTGTGCCTGAAATAGGTAGTGGCGTCGGCTTGTTGGATCAACAAAAAGAACGTGCCATTGGTGAGAAAGTGTATCGTGAGGTGCATCGACAACTCCCTGTGACTGAAAATCCGTGGATGGAGGATCGTCTTTTATCTGTTTTTACGCATATTTTGAGTCAAACTCAACTCAATCAACCGGTCGGTTTGTTATTAATTAATGATCCACAAATTAATGCTTTTGCTGTACCTGGCGGTTTATTTGCATTAAATGCAGGATTAATTAATTCAGCACGTAACATGGATGAAGTGGCAGGGGTGATGGCGCATGAAATTGCACATGTATCACAACGTCATTACAGTCGTTCGCAAGAAGCCTTTAAAGGGCAAGGTTTATTGTCACTAGCTGGTATTTTGGTCGGAGCCTTGGTGGCATCGCAGGCAGATGGTGATGTCGGTGCGGCTGTAATGATGGGTTCACAAGCTGCTTTGATGGATAAACAGCTAACCTATAGCCGAAACCAAGAACGTGAAGCAGACCGTATTGGGATGCAGTATATGTACCGTGCTGGATACAATCCGCAGAGCATGGCTGACTTCTTTGAAGTGATGCATCGCTCTACGAGTCGAGTGAGCTTTCTGCCTGATTTTTGGTTGACGCATCCTCTAACCACGGAGCGTATGAGCGAAGCGCGCTTACGTGCCAATCAGTTGCCTCAAGTTAAAACCAGTTTGGTTGATCAAGATTTTGAAATTCTGCGTTGGTATAGTCGAGTACTGTCAGGTCAGGCAACTGAATTGCAATTAAATGCAATGGTGGCGCAAAAGAATTATGCAGCTGAGCTGGCTTTAGTGAGTTTACATATCAAGCAAGGTGACTTTAGTGCTGCCCAAAAGTTATTAAATGAAGCGGCAAAACAAAATGCATCGCATGCACTTTTTATTATTTTACAGACCGATGTGCTGTTGGGACAAAACAAAACAGCCGATGCTGTGAACGCTGTGAAAAGTTCGGCAATCATCATGCCTGAAAATCGGGCATTAAATTATAAATATGCAGAGGCTTTGATTCGAAACAAAGAATATGCCCAGGCACAACTGATTCTACAGCGATTTTTACAAGCAAATCCGCTTGACTTGACTGGTTGGCGACTGATGTTGCAAATGGCTGATGCAGACAAAGATGCAAGCTTCCGTTCGGTCAATGTGCTGCGATATCGAGCTGAAGTAGAGTATTGGGGTGGGGATGAAGAGCGAGCGATTAAATCTTTGCTACAGGCGCAGCGCATCGCCAAAGACTCGAAAAGTCTTTCTGCGAAAATCAAGCAGCGTGTGGACGAAATGCAAAATGAACGGAAATTAAAAATATAAAGATTTCAACTGTGATGCACTTATCTATGTTGATTATAAAGTGCAAATTGTAGTTTTAGTGGCTTAGATAAATCAGTGTAAACTAGCTGGATGTAAAATGTTTATGATTAAGAACTTACAAATGAAAAATATGATTTTGGCGGCCTGTCTGTTGGGCTTAGCAACGAATATTGCAGCAGCGAGCGCAGAACAATATGTGATTGCTGTGAATGATATTAACGAAAAATATAAAACCGATGTACGCCAATTTTTTAGTCAGTTAGACCCACAGCAACAGGGATTTAAAGCAGACCAGCAAGTGAAATACTGCGGTATTGTTCAGACTTATGTAAATGATCTATATCGTGCTGCAGACGGAAATCGTGCATTTTTAGATCGTGAGTACCGTAATATGAATAAGCAGGATGTGATTCAGCAGGTGATCGCATCAAAAGAGATGCAATTATTAAAAAAATATAATGTGCAATGTGCCCTAAATTAAAATTGGTTTTACAAACATTTTAAATCATTGCGAGAAACTGAAAAAAATGAAACTCGATGATTTTGATATAAGTCATGGCCGAATCACGCTTCAGTTGATTCAGCGTCACGATGCAAAAGCACTTTATGAAGCGATCTGTCAAAGTATAGAGACCTTACGAATGTTTCCTGCAAGTTTGGCTTGGTCCTTACAAGAACCTAATTTAGATGCTTCATTGGCATTTTGTGATTCGAGAGTGTTGGCTGCGTTAAATCAGGAAAATTTTGTTTACGTGATTCGTGAGCAACAGTCGCATAACTTTTTAGGTGTCATGGATATTCATCAAATCAATTGGATGGAAAATCAAGCTGCCGTTGGATTTTGGGGAAATGTTGAATTTAAAGGGCAGGGTTTGATGACTGAAGCCTTGCAGTTATTTGTGGATCAATTATTAAATGGTCTAGGATTTCAGCAATTAAACGCTTTTGTAGATGTGGAAAACAAGCGAGCGCGACGTCTATGTGAACGAGCAAATTTTAAATTGATTGAAATCGAACAAGCTGCAATTCAAAATCCAGTAGATGGAAGTTGGCGAGATATTTGTAAATATGAAATCGTAAGATAATAAAGAAAAAAATAATTGATTAATGAATTTGAATTATTTTTGAATTTGGATAATTTGGCTATTTAAGTCATTAGCGTACTTAAATAGACCAAATCAAACAATATAGATGAAAGATTAAGAGAGTTTCGCTTTAATTTTAGCTGAAACTTGTGCAGGATCGGCACGTCCGGCTATGAGCGGACGTAGAGAGTTCATCACCTTACCCATATCTTTCATGCTAGTAGCTTCTTGCGCAGTAATTGTTTGCGCAATGATGGAATCAAGTTCTTCCTCAGTCATAGCTTCTGGTAGAAATTGAGATAACACCTCAATCTCGGCTTGTTCCTTACTAGCTAAATCATCTCGGTTTGCACCTAAAAAGGCTTTAACCGATTCTTTGCGTTGTTTGATTTGCTTTTCAATGACCGCAAGAACTTGCTTATCGTCAAGCTCTATGCGCTCATCGACTTCGATTTGCTTGATTGCTGCCTGTAGACTACGTATTACCGTTAACTTATCCATTTCTTTAGCACGCATTGTTGCTTTCAAAACTTCAGTTATTTGGTTTTTTAAAGTAGTCATTTATCTTGTCCAGGTTAGTCAATCAATCACAAATTAATCTTAGTAAAGGCGAGTAGTACGTACTGATTCGCGAGCCAATTTCTTTTGGTAGCGTTTAACAGCAGCAGCTTTTTTACGTTTACGTTCTTGAGTTGGTTTTTCGTAGAATTCACGTTTACGAACGTCAGCAAGAACACCTGCTTTTTCGCATGAACGTTTGAAACGACGGATAGCTACGTCTACTGGTTCGCCTTCTTTCAATTTAACTTGTGGCATGAAGAATCCTCATTAAGTTATGGATAAGATCTCGGGTCGAATTACCCTTGATCACAAGTGAAGGTCAGTATTTTACTCATTTACATCTCATATCACAAGTCTATAATAGGTTTCGCAATATTTTGAAATGGGCAAAAGGCAGTTTAATGATCGTTTTAGGCTTGGAAACTTCGTGTGATGAAACAGGACTCGCACTCTACGATAGTGAGCAAGGATTACGCGGACAAGTATTGTATAGCCAAATCAAACTGCATGCAGAATATGGTGGTGTGGTACCTGAATTAGCTTCACGTGATCATGTGCGCAAGTTAATTCCTCTAATAAAACAATTGCTTGAAGAAAGTCAGATAGATAAATCTGAAATTGATGCCATTGCATATACCCGCGGACCGGGCTTGATGGGTGCCTTAATGACTGGCGCATTGTTTGGTCGCACATTGGCATTTGCACTGAATAAACCTGCTATTGGCGTGCATCATATGGAAGGTCATATGTTGGCGCCTTTGTTGTCTAAAACTCCACCAGAATTTCCATTTGTGGCACTTTTAGTCTCTGGCGGACATACTCAATTGATGGCTGCTTATGGAATCGGTCAATATGAATTATTGGGTGAGTCGATTGATGATGCAGCAGGTGAGGCATTCGATAAAGTCGCTAAAATGATGGGGCTACCATACCCAGGTGGTCCAAATATTTCGAAATTGGCGATGAATGGCGACATCAATGCCTTTGAATTTCCACGCCCAATGCTACACCAAGGTTTAGATTTTTCATTTAGTGGGCTAAAAACTGCCGTTTCAGTTCAATTGAAAAAAGTTGAAGGCGAAGGTCGTGAGGCGGATATCGCTGCATCTTTCCAAGAAGCGTTAGTTGATACTTTGGTGAAAAAATCAGTGAAGGCCTTAAAACAAACTGGTTTAAAACGTTTAGTCATTGCTGGTGGTGTAAGTGCGAACAAACGTTTACGTGAGCGCTTAGAAGCTGACTTGGCAAAAATCCGTGCAAATGTGTTTTATGCAGAACCTGCGCTGTGTACAGATAATGGTGCAATGATTGCGTTTGCAGGTTATCAGCGTCTTAAAGCGGGTCAGCATGATGGTTTGTCTGTTACAACTACACCGCGTTGGCCGATGACGGAATTAAGTAATCCAAACGAAGCGTAAAAATCGTGTTCAGCTGAACTGTTAAAAAATCCCGGCTTTAGGCCGGATTTTTTTTATCTGATCCTGCAAAGCTTATTTTAAATACGTTTTTTATATGCGTAGCCTAATGCGGCAATCAGCCGGATTAAGACTCTTCCGGCTTAAAGCTTTTTTCTCTGAATTGACTAGGTGACATATTGGCCCAGCGATTGAAAGCGCGGCTGAAATTTGAGGGGTTGGTATAGCCTAGCTGTTCTGCAATCTGCTCAATAGATATCTCAGGATTATTCAGCAGATTTAATGCAGCCGCATATTTCTTACGCTGTTTTAATTGCTGAAAATTTTGCCCTTTCTGCTGCATCCGGCGGTAAATGGTTTTAGTTGAGACCATCTGCTGTGAAGCAAGAGTGCTCAGTGTTGCATGCAGTGAATAATGCAGATCAGCGGCTTGAGAAAGCTTTAAACTGGATTCGCATTCCGCAATCGCTTGATCAAAGCGCAGCGCATTGGCGCAGAAATTCACTTCATGCATTAGGTCTTTCGGAAATGAAATTTGCCATCGCTCAGCATTCATCTGAATTTGGATTCTGCGGTTTAAAAAATCCGCGGTTTGCAGGGAATCTTTAAAAGACAATATAAAATCTGCCTGATGATACGGCAGCAATTGAACCAGTATTTTATATAGGCAAATGACAGCGGATTTTAAAATGATGCGCTGCAAAGCTTGGTCAATGCAAAAAACCGACTGAATTTCTAGTTCAATATTATCTGAATGTTCATGCACGCTGAGCGCTAGGCCCAAGCCAAACAGATCCCAAAACCTGTGGGCTGTATCTAAAGCGCTCTGTACATTTGGCGCTGAAACAATGGCTGTGCCCAAGGGGTCAAATAATTGCGGGCTGAAGCGCCAGCCAATATCCGCACCAATATCATGCTCAGGCAATTGTGTCCGAATGGTGTCGATTAACTTGAGATACTGAATTAAATCGATCCGGCTGACATTCTCAAAAGGGTGAAAGCCAATGCTTGAATCATCAAGATGCACGCCATGTTGCTGCGCATAATCTAAGTAAGTTTCAACCAATACAGATGGTAAAAACATACACTGTCCTTTTTATTTTTATGTCCGAAAATGACAGATGATCTGTCTATTGCTGATCTTCACTATGGCATTGACTTCGCACAAAATCAACACAGCCCATTCAAGGAGAACATCATGCAGAATAAATGGATTTATCAAGATGCAACGGCATTGGTTCAGGCGATAGCGCAAGGAGAGTGCAGCAGCCGTGATTTGCTGGAGGCGCAAATTCAGCGTATTGAGCAATATAACCCTAATATCAACAGCTGCGTGGCATTTGATTTTGAGCAGGCGAGAAAATCTGCAGATCAGGCGGATTTGGCAGTCAGAGAACAGCATTCCTTAGGTGCGCTGCATGGGCTGCCAATGACCATTAAGGATGCATTTAAGGTCCGGGGTATGCCATGTACAGACGGCAATCCGCTATTTCGAGACTATATGCCTTCAGAGCATGCTGCGGCGGTGCAAAAATTATTAAATGCCGGCGCGATCGCATTTGCAAAAACCAATGTGCCCTTGAAGTGCGCAGATATTCAAACCTATAACCAGATTTATGGGACGTGCAATAATCCCTGGAATATCAGTTTAACTGCCGGCGGTTCATCGGGAGGAGCGGCGGCTTCACTGGCTATGGGCTTTAGCGCATTGGAGTTGGGCAGTGATATAGGTGGATCGATTCGAACCCCTGCGCATTTTTGCGGTGTATATGGACATAAAACCACATACGGCTTGGTCAGTTTTAATGGGCATATTCTCAATACAACAGATGAGCTGAGTGAACCGGATTTGGCTGTGATCGGGCCGATGGCGCGTTCAGCGCGGGATTTAAAATTAATGCTGGATATTTTGGTTCAGCCGGATGCTCAAGAGTTTCGGGATTTTCAGTTAAAAGAGTGCGAGAAACAAAGCCTTGAGGAATTTAAAGTTCTGTTTTGGCTAGACGATGACGCCTGTCCAATTGACTCAAGGATGAAGAAAAAGTATGAAGAACTGCTGTTAAAGTTAAAACAAGCCAATATTCAGGTCGATACAGGCCGTCCTCAGGGCTGGGATTTTGATGAGATATATGCAAGTTACAGCTCTAAGCTGGTCAGTCAGATGATGATCGCTGATTCAAAATTGCAGAAAATGTCTTTGTCATGGCTGTCGCCTTGGACCAAATTGCTGCAAGGGAAAGTAAAAATGCCTGCGCAATTATATGCATATGCCCGCGGCGCCAATTTATCGCATGCCGAATGGGCTGCGGAACATGAACGGGCGCTGCATCTCAAACAGGAATGTTTAAAAATCTTTGCGGATTATGATTTGATTCTGTGCCCGCCGATTTTTACTTTAGCCTTTGAACACAATCATCAGGAACCGATGGTGATGCGCAGCTTGAATGTGGATGGGCAAAAACGGTTTTATTTGGATTTATTTAAATGGATCGCGCCTGCGACGGTTTTGGGATTACCAACAACTTGTGCCCCAATTGGCCTATCTGAAGATAATCTTCCTGTAAATATTCAGATTATTTCTAAGCCGTATGCAGATAAAGTCACTATTCAATTCGCATCATTGCTGGCAGAACTGTCAGGGGGATTTCAGCCTCCTGAAGTTTAAGCGTAAAAGTAAAGCCCTGAAATGATGTCAGGGCTTTACAGATAAAAATATTGATTTTTTAAACGCAGATTGATTCTTGTGCCGCATCTTGCGCGTCATATAAGTGTCAAAAGCGTACCCTTATAGGTGCTGCAGCCGCTGCGAGCCAATCCAATGCTTTGAAAACTGATAAGCAGCACGCCCTGAACGTTGCCCACGACCTTGACACCAACGCAGTGCTTCAGCACGCGCTTCATCTGTCCAAGGCATTGCAGCTTTTGCCAAATAGTGTTCAACGATTTCTAAATATAAATTTTGATCCATTGGGTAAAACGACAGCCACATCCCAAAGCGGTCAGAAAGAGATATTTTTTCTTCAATCGCTTCCTGTGGGTGGAGCTCGGTATATTGAGGAACATCTACCTTAGTTACAGGTGTATTTTCATGCATGAATTCAGGCAATAAATGACGACGGTTACTGGTAGCATAAATAATAAAATTACTTGAACCTGATTGTAATGAACCGTCCAAAACACTTTTTAAGCTGCGATAGTTTTCATCTTCAGCATTAAACGCCAAATCATCACAATACACGATAAATTTTTCAGGGCGCTTTTCAATTAACTTTTGGATTTCTGGCAAATCAGATAAATCATCACGCTCAATTTCAATTAAACGTAAACCTTGATCTGCATAATGGGTCAGTAGGGCACGGACGATGGATGATTTACCTGTACCACGAGAGCCAGTGAGTAAAACATCATTGGCAGGTAAGCCTTTTATAAACTGTAAAGTGTTTTGAATCACTTTTTCTTTTTGACGCTCAATTCCTTTTAAATCTTCTAAATACATGACTTTGGGCTGTTGAATAGCTTTAAGCTGTTTATCTTGCCATTTAAACGCGATACTCGAAAAATCGGGTGCTTGTTTAAGCTCAGGCAAACTGTGCTGTAGTTGTAAGAGTACAGTAGATAGCGATTGAAGGATATTGTCAGGTAAATCAATTGTAGCCATGATAAGTCAGCGTGTCGTGTCTTGTTGTTGGTTGGTATATGACAGCAGTGTACATCAATAATGCAGTTATAATCGCCTAAATATGTCAAAGTTTAATGATTGTTCTGGGAGATCAGCGCTATTCGAACAACCAAAAAGTTGTTATAAATCTAGCTGAGTGAACAGTTTAAAGTGTGCTGAGGGATAGTCATGTTGTTTACAGGGTTTTCAAAAAGTATTAATCCACATCAGGCATATCGGATAAAAAAATTAAAGCGTCAGCTCGACCGTGCTGAATGTTATGAAGAATGGAAAGATATCGCACTTAAAATAGATGAAGAATCGGGTGCGCAAGAATGGAAACTCGATAATAGTTCACCGTATTTTGATGCAGAAATTATTACTCATCGTTTAGGGTTACTGAGACGATATCGTGCTCAGAAACGTACTCGAGATTTGATGTACATTTTAAGTGAAGGTTTAACTTATGATGTGGGCAATATTGCCCATCCCTTGCTGTTTACAGAAGCCTACGTCGGTACCAAAAAAATTATTGAAGACTATGTTGATGAGGTGAGTCAAAGTTTGGCATTTATCGCATCCGAAGAATGCGTTTGTCTCAATGCTGCACAAAAAATTGAATTCTTTGAACAAAGCCAAAAAGCCTATGGTCAACCTGTTTTGATGTTTTCAGGCGGTTCAACTTTAGGTTTGTTTCATACCGGTGTGTGTAAAGCACTGATGGAACAAGATTTGATGCCAAAAGTTCTGTCTGGTTCCAGTGCTGGCGCAATTATGACCGGGATGTTGGGTGTATCTAAACCGTCAGAATTTACCAATTTATTAAACGGACAAAATTTCTTTAGTGAGGCATTTCACTTTCGTAAATTGACTGAGTTAGTGCAGGGCAATGGTGGTTTGGCAGATGTAAAATATCTGAAAAAGTTTTTGGTTGAAAACTTAGGTGACTTAACTTTTGCCGAAGCATATAAGCAATCAGGTCTGCATATCAATGTGGCAGTTGCGCCTTATGATGCATCACAAGATGCACGAATTATGAATGCGTATACATCACCAGATTTGTTGGTGTGGAGTGCAGTGTTGGCATCTTGTGCAGTGCCCATTCTATTTCCACCGGTACGACTGACCAGTAAGCGTTATGACGGGCAATTTACGCCATATATGTCGGCTACACGTTGGGTGGATGGTAGTGTGCGCAGTGATTTCCCACAGGAGAAAATGGCACGTCTATATAATATTAATTATAGTATCGCCAGTCAGGTCAATCCGCATATTGTGCCGTTTATGCAGGATGATGCATCACGCTTTCGTAAAAGTATGTTGAGTTGGCCTGAGCGGATCGTTCGTCGTCAAGGTAAGGTGATTAGTAAAGGGGTGATGGATTTTGCCCGTGAGCGTGCAGGAAGTATCCCACCTGTAAGACGTTTGCTTGATCATGGTTATGGCGTGGTGGATCAGCGTTACTATGGTGATGTCAATATTGTGGGGAAATATGGCTTAAGACACTATAGTTATATGTTGCAAAATCCTCGACCTTATCTGTTTAAAGTATTGCAGCGTGAAGGTGAAAGAGCCACTTGGCCGAAGATTTCATTAATCGAAACGCAAGCCCGCATTGGTAAGACCATTCAGCATTGTTTGGAATTATTAAATTATCAAAATGAACCCAGTCAACGACATGCAGAATTTATTGCGGTTTAAATCCACAGATTTAGCGCAAACCATTTGCGAGCCAAAAACCAAAACCAAAAGTTTGGTTTTTGGCCGTCGTCTATATCAATTTCAATTCAATCAACAACGTTATTGGCTCAAGGCGCAAGTCAGTGACAGCAGCCCTGAACATGTAGCTAGTTTTGATCGAGAAATTGAGCTGTACCAGCTATTCAATCAAGCGTCTACACAAAACAGTATCACGCTACCTTTTCAAGTGATAAAAGAGACGCATCTCAGTATTCAGCTAGAGCCTATTGATCGCCTATTAATACTGCCCAATGCTGAGCCTTGGTTCTTACAGCCTGTATCGAATTTGAGCATTGAGCAGGTGAGGCAAGTGCTATGGCAAGCAATCGATGTGGTTGAGCGATTAAGCTTGCACGGTTGGATACATGCAGATTTAAAACAAGAGCATTTTGTGAATTGGCAAGGGCAGTGCAGACTCATCGACTTTGAGCAAGCGCTCCCGTTGGCTGTTGACCAGCAAAATGCCTTAACTGCGACACCACGTTATATGGCTCCAGAACTTTTCCATGGACAAGCAAAATCTTTGCACAGTGATATCTACGCTTTGGGAATAATTTTCTTGGAATGGCTGACATCACAGCGTTTGGAGGCAAAAAACTATCAAGATTGGGCCTATATACATTGCCAACGCTTAAAGCTTGACCTGCCAATGCAATATCAAGGGTTTAATCAGCTAATGCAACACATGTTGATGAAGCAAAAAAATGACAGATTGGTAGATTTCTATCGCTTAAAAAGCGACTTAGTTGCTGAATTTGCTTAAGAAAAATACAAAAAAAGCACTATTGTTTTTTATTTAAACAAACAAGATGCTTTTTTATAAAAAAGGCTTGTCATGTAAGGGTGATCTCTATAATATACACAGCCATCGGGGACGTGGCGAAATTGGTAGACGCACTGGATTTAGGTTCCAGCGCCGCGAGGTGTGAGAGTTCGAGTCTCTCCGTCCCCACCACTGAATTACTAAACATGAGTTTGGTAATGAAGGTCACAGAGGATTGGTGTAATGGTAGCATGACGGTCTCCAAAACCGTTCGTCAAGGTTCGAATCCTTGATCCTCTGCCAAGTTTTAAAAAGTCTGACATTGTCAGCACCCCTGTTGGGGACGTGGCGAAATTGGTAGACGCACTGGATTTAGGTTCCAGCGCCGCGAGGTGTGAGAGTTCGAGTCTCTCCGTCCCCACCACTTAATTTATTAAGTTGCCAAATAAACAGGTTTTTAAAACAAATTAAAGTCTGACATTGTCAGCACCCGAGTTGGGGACGTGGCGAAATTGGTAGACGCACTGGATTTAGGTTCCAGCGCCGCGAGGTGTGAGAGTTCGAGTCTCTCCGTCCCCACCATTAGATTAAGCAAGGTTTTATACCTTGCTTTTTTGTTTTTGAAATTCGAAAAAATCAATGTCTCAAACGTGGTTTTTTTTTGAAGACTAATTCTAATAAAAAAATCTAATAAAAGAATGATGAACCAGAGATACAGCAAGATGTCTTATCTTGCTTTTTTATTGTCTGAAATTTATCTCGTTAAAATGAGTCAGTAAAACAAAGGTGAAAAAAAGCCCGCATATACGGGCAAATTTAGAAATGCGGATTCGAATCAATCGAATTAAATCATTTATTTCTAATCGTTCGAATAAATTATAAAGAAGATTATGCCTTTAAATGATCTTCAAACTCTTCACCGAGCTGCATGGCCAAAGCATTACCAGACAAATCTACAGTCACTAGACCATATTCTTTTTTAAAACTGAATGTAAATCCACGATTATCTGCCAGTGTACGAACAGAATATCCTAACTTTTCTAACCAAAGACGGAAGGCAACTAAATTTTTTGCTTTAACCACTTTTTTCACGAGCGAACTCCTTATCAATCATTAAAATATTAAATAGGGGTGTCAAAATATTTTTTAAAGGGGAAATGGAAAACTTTTATTTAAAATATGAAATTTTGATGGATAAATAAACAGATTATCGGCTTGTAAACGGTATAAACTTATTTAACTCGCTGTTTTATAAAAAGCTAAACTTAATGTAAGTAAATATAACGTATTTTAAAAATTATGTTTTTGGCAGTTGGATTAAAATATATCCTATGTGCATAGAGAAGCTGTGCGCAAAATAAACGATTGCTTGGCTTAGATTGCACAGCCGTTTGGGCATGCAGTTGTGGATTGCAAATAACAGCTTGTTCAAAGCCTAATTCGCTGGATAGGTGAGCATGCAATGCTATTTCTCATCAAGATTTATCGAAAAGCTTTTATACTATGTTCTATTGGTATAAGTAGATTGAACGCATGCAGAACATTGAGCACGATGTCAAAGCAAAAATTGAACAGATGCAACAAGCGGGACAGACGCCTGTTGCGGTGATGCTTGGACATGAAGATTGGTTGGTCTTTTCGGAGCAATCCAAAGTGGCATATACACCATTTGGTAGTGCACGACGTTATCAGCCGGCATTAGGTGGTTTATTGATGGTACGTATCGATGAAATGCAAGCCGTACGAGTTGTGACTCAAGCTGAATTGGATGAGTTTGCTGCCACCAATCAAATTTTATAAATATAAAATGATGAATTGGCCCGAAATATTCATCACAAATAAAAAAGTTTATTTGTGATGAAATCTAAAATGCTTATAACTCGCAATCCAATTAAAAATTGTCTTTGAGTTCTCTTAAGCGCTGAAATGCTTCAACACTTTCTGCACGTAAAAATGGATTGGTTTCTAGTTCTAATTCAATACTGCTTGGTAAAGTACATTGCCCGAGCATGCGTAGGGATTCAACCTCATCAAACCGCTGTTGTATGGCAAGGTTGTCAGGTTCAACATGCCGCGCAAACTGCGCATTCGATAGGGTGTATTCGTGAGTACAATACACTTGAGTTTCAGCAGGGAATGCGGCTATACGGTTCAAGGAATCGTACATTTGTTGAAAGGTGCCTTCAAATACACGTCCACAGCCCATAGCAAATAATACATCGCCACAGAACAGTGTATGAATGTCATCGATAAAATATACGATATGACCGAGGGTGTGGCCGGGCGTTGCTGTTATTTCAACTTCAAGACCATGAAATTCAAAACGGTCATTATGATCGAGAGGATAATTCACCCATGGAATACGGCTTAATTCTGCACGGGGACCGTAAACGGCAATGTTTTTATCCTGGATAAGTTCCGGTACGCCACCGACGTGATCTTTATGCCAATGCGTTAACCAAATTTGTACGAGATTGAGTTGATGTTCCTGACAATAGCGCTCGACTAAGGCAGCTTCAGTAGGATCTACCGCAATGACATCATGGCTTTCGGTGTGTTCAAGCAGCCAAATATAATTTTGCAGTGAATTTTTGACATCCAATGTATGTATTTTAAACGCCATATCCATTCATTCAATATTTAAAATTAAGTTAAAGTTAGCATGAAAATGCTCAAAACGGATGATTATTGATTTTCAGCCCTAGATAAACGACAGAGTTCATAGCACTATTTTAGTCTGGTGTCTCGTCTACAGATACAGGATTACCAATGGTATAAAAATGCCCACCAGCAACATGGTGCAGACTTTTCCATTCATCTTCTACTTCATGATAATACCAATGTACGTTACGGAAGACGCGGTCGTCTGCATAGGCAGCAATGACTTCGCCAATAAACAGATCGTGCGCTTGTTGATTGTGCGGCTCAGGAATAAGTTTGCACAGTAGCCAGGCAGCACAACCTTCAACCACAGGAATATCTGAGTGATTAAATTGAAATAATTCCACGCCACATTGGCGTAATTTTTCTGGCGCATCACGTTGGCTCATCATGCCAAGTGCATAGACCAGTTTGAGTTGTTTCAGTGTTGGCACTTGTAAGGCGAAATAACCTGAATTTTCAATAATTTCACGTGTTTTAGTTGATTTATCCAGTACTACTGTCACTTTTGCAGGATTGAACTCTAAGGCGCATGCCCATGCTGCAGTCATGACACCAGTATGGGTTTGGTCTTTAGCAGAGACGAGCACAGTCGGCCCATGATTTAAAAGTCGGTATGATTTTTCTAAAGGAACAGGGTGAATATGCGTTTTCAAAATTGTGCCTATATTTAAGTTCATCTAAAACTTAGATGTTTTATTAAAAAGTGTTGCCACATAGCATATTACGCATGAAATATTTTCAAAAGCCTTTAATATAAATCACTAAATCAGGAGTTCTATCAATGAAAATGTATCAAGTGGACGCATTTACCAAAGTGTTGTTTAAAGGCAACCCAGCGGCGGTTTTGGTGTTGGATGAATGGTTAGATGAACACTTGATGCAACAGATTGCTTTGGAAAATAATCTGTCTGAAACTGCATTTGTGAAAAAAATTGACAGCAGTAATTATGAAATTCGTTGGTTTACACCGACCACTGAAGTGGACTTTTGTGGACATGCGACATTGGCCAGTAGTTATGTACTTTTTGAGTTTTATACGGCTGAAAAAAATATCCAATTTCATGTCAAAAATCTCGGTATTTTTAGCGTAAATAAAGCTGAAGATGGAAAAATTCTGATGAATTTCCCTGTGCGTCGGGCACAGGTCGTGAGCGATTATCCTGAAGAGCTACGTCTAGGGTTGAGTCAACCTTTTAAGCAGGTTTATCAGAATGCGCAGGCGTATATCGTGGAATACGAAACGGCTCAACAAGTTTTGGACGAACGACCGAATTTTGAAATTTTAAAACGACTGGGCAAAATCCGCACCGCAATTACAGCACCGGGTACGATTACCGATGTTGCAATCACTGCGGCAGCCCAGCAATATGACTGCATTTCACGCTATTTTGCACCGGGTAATGGCATCAATGAAGATCCTGTTACGGGTTCTATTCATACCGGAATCGTGCCTATTTGGGCAGAACTTCTACACCAGCGTCAGATCTTGGCGTATCAAGCATCAAGCCGTGGTGGTGAGTTACATTGTCAAATGCTCGAAAATGACCGTATAGAAATCTCAGGCTATGCTTGTTTATATATGCAGTCTGACATTTATATCTGAACATAAATCAAATACATGCTGTCTCATTCTGCAGCATGTATTTAATAAAAAGTAACTATTAATCCAGAAAAGCTCAGCATAAAATCAAAACCAATCTGATCGACAGCATTACGCTGATCGATGCTAAATATAAAGGACACTTGAATTACATGCGTATTAAACATTTAACGCTTTCACTTTTTTTTGCAGGTTTAAGTACAAGCCTCTTTGCTCAACCTGTATTGGTTAAAACTGAACAAACCATTGAAGAATATAAATTAGATAACGGTTTTCGTGTGGTTTTGGCGCAAAACGATAAAGAAAGCAAAGTGTTTATGAATACGGTGTATTTCACGGGTTCTTTAAATGACCCTGCGGGCAAAGGTGGTTTGGCACATTTGCTCGAACATTTGGCCTTTAAAGGCACTGAAAATGTCAAGGGTGATGAATTTCAGCGTCGCTTAGACCAATTCACGCTGATGACCAATGCCAGTACGGATTATTATTCAACGAAATACACCAATGTGATTCGTCCTGAACAAAGTTCAATCGATCAAGTTTTGCATTTGGAAGCAGAACGGATGGACAAATTGGTACTTCAGGAAAAATTTGTACCGACAGAAATTGATATCGTTAAGCGTGAACGTGAAATTCGTTTAGATCAGCCATTTTCCGTCTTAATCGACCAAGTTTTAAAAGAAGCCTATGGCAATCAATCTTTAGGTCGTTTACCGATTGGTGATTTGAAAGAACTTCAATCGATCAATATGAACGAATTAAACCAGTTCTATCGCCGTTGGTATGCGCCAAATAATGCAGTGATGGTGATTTCTGGTAAGTTTGATAAAGCGGCTGTATTAAAACAAATTGATCAACAATTTAGCCCAATTGCCGCACGTCAAATTCCTGAACAGGCCAAAGTCCCTAAATTAGATGGAACGAAATTAAAGCAACGCGAATTTACTGTTCATAAGGGTAGTGACTTTGGCAAATTTAATATTTATATAAATGGTGCAGTCGAACCGATTAAAACCGCTTTGGCGGTATCTCCAACCTTGTATACCTTACAGCCGAGTGGGCATTTGTATCAAAGCATGGTGGAAACAGGGACAGCAACCGCAGTTCAATCGACCACATGGTTAGATAAAGATTTTAATTTGGTGTTTATGGGGGCGATATATGGCCCAAGTCATGATGCAAACAAAGTGGCAACCAGTCTTGCACAAGGTGTGGAGCAGAACAAAGCCTTTAATGACGTCGAGCTAAACCGTGTTAAAAGCCTGACTCGAAATATGGCTGACAATGTTAAGAATAGCGCTACGGCACTTGGCGAACGTCTCAGTTCTTATACTGTGGCTTATAACGGAGACTGGACTCAATATTTCCGTGACTTAGATAAAGTACAAAAGCTGAATGTAAGCGACGTGAATCAGGTGTATAAGGATTTTCTAAAGCCTGAATACCGTGTCACAGGAAATATTCTGCCTACACCTGAAGATCAAAAGAAAGCACAGCAACAAGCAGCGTCAAAACCTGCTGAAACTTTAGATCAGCAAGCACCTGCAGAAGAGCCATTGAAAGATGCGAGTGTTTATCGTGCTGAAGTGAAGCAATATGTTGCAGAGTCTAAGCAATATCTAAATCAGAAAGAGAAGCAGATTCAGCGCGCTAAATTTAAAAACGGCATTCAGTATGCGTTGTTTCCAACTAAAACCCGTGATGACAAAACCTATGCCACGATTGCATTGGATTTTGGTACAGCGCAAAGCTTAATGAATAAAGGTGAGTTGCTAGATTTGACAGCTTATCTCATGTTCCGTGCATCTAAAGATCAAAGTTTACAGCAAATTGCCGATAAAATTATTGATGTCGGTGGTGGTGCAACGGTTAGTGCAAATGATAATGGTCTCATGATTCAGGTGGTTGCACGTAAAGAAAAATTTGCTGATTTTTTGCAATATGTTATTGATGTTATTAAAGCTCCGGCCTTTGAGCAGTCACAATTTGATTTAATCAAAGCGCAAAGTTTATCGAGTTTAGATCGATCTTATACAGAGCCGGATACCGTTGCTGCAATGACACTGTCGCGTATTGTCGAGATCTATGAGCCGGGGGATATTCGTTATCACTTCGAACCTGAACTTGCGAAAAAACAAATTGAGTCGGCTACACGTGATCAAGTGCAGCAGTTACATCAAAAATTCTTTAAAACACAGCATGCACAAATTGCGGTAACAGGTGATTTTGATACCAAGCAAATAGAAAAAATTCTGAAAAAAGAATTTGCAGATTGGAAAACCAGCGAACCTTATCAACGCTTAGAGTCTACATTTACAGCGTATCCTGCACAGAAAGTGCATGCATTGTCTGAACAGCGTGAGTTTGGTAGTTACCAAGCCATTATGACTCTACCTGTAGGTGTAGAGCATACCGATTCTCCTGCGTTACAAGTATTACGCCACATACTTGGTGATTCACAGTTGTCTTCACGTCTAGCCCAAGAGTTACGTGAAAAGAATGCACTGGTTTATGGTTTTAGTGCAGACATTAATTTTGATGAATGGGTGAATTCAGGTGTACTGAGTATTGATGCAAACTACACTGCGGGTAAATCAGCACAAGTTTCTCAGTCTGTTCATAAAGTGTTGCAAAACTTATTGAAAAATGGCGTGACGGAACAGGAAGTAGAAGCGGCCAAAGCCAGTATTTTGAAAAAGCGTTTAACTGCACTTGAAGATGACCGTCGCATTCATAGTATGTTGATTCCACAGTTAGAAAAAGGTCGTGATTTAAACTATCGTGAAAAGCGTGATCAACGCATTGCTAGTTTGACCAAAGCGGATGTTGATGCTGTCATCACAAAATATATTCAACCTGAACATTTGGTTGAGGTGATGTCTGACCAATATGGTCAAGCCGTAAAATCTACTCAAAAATAAACCGAATAAAAAAATCCTCCAGATGGAGAATTTTTTTGAGCCGCAATGGATAGCTTGATAGCAAAATAGCTTAATGAACTTATAGGCGGTAGAACTGACGCGCATTTTGTTGGAAGACTAAAGTCAGCGCATCAGGATCATAACTCGCGACCGCATCTGAAAAGGCGTCAATAATATTCACCAAGGATGCACTCACACTATCCATCGGGAAGTTAGAGCCAAACATCACACGGTATTTCCCAAAGCATTGTAGAGCATGAGAAATAAGCGGGAAGGCACAATCGAAAATCTCTTGTTTGGATGCAAGGCGTTGTTCTTTATGAAACTGATGACCCAGCACAGGCATGAATAAACCAGACATTTTAGTATAAACATTTGGGCAACTTGCCAGTTCAGCTAAATCATCTTTCCAACGAAACAAGATATTGTCGCGTGAAGTTTGGGTTAAGCCTGTATGTGAGCCAACAGCGCCAAAGGCACCGACAGGTGTTCCAAAATGATCCAGAACGATAGATGTTTCAGGGAAAGCACGTGCTAAAGCGGTTAAATCACGAATTTGGTCTGAATAAACCCATGCATCAAAACTTAAGTTCATTTGAGCAAGAGCTTCAAAACCCTTCATAAATTTTTTATTGGTATAGAGATGTGGCTCATTGGTCCATGCATGAACTTTCGGGTCTTCATGTACAGCTGCCATTTTCCGTATACCACGAAAATGCGGGGAGGCTTGTTTATGCATCTTAAGAATTTTCTTAAAACTACTGTCACATGGGTCTGCAGTGCCGACTATGGCGCCAAGTTTAATTTTTTGAGCATTAAAATCTAAGGATTCAATAAACTTTGTTTCACCAACCACCCCTTTGCCTTTATGGTCATGCCAGCTCGCTTCTACATGTACGATTTGATCGACCAGATAATGTCCTGCATCTTGCTTATAATTTTCAGGCAAATACGGTGTCGTCACATGTTTGGTTAAACCAACTGTGTCAATTAACTCTTGCGGCTTAACTAAGCGCATCATTTTGTCGAGCAAGTAGGGATGTTTACCCAATAATTTCACGGCAAGTGAAGCGGCATGTGGGGTATTGTATGGATCCCATTGATGTATATGTGAATCCACGATGGCAAAATCGAGCGTCTGCATTGCTATCCTTGTCCTTAAAACCATGTCCATTTCTTGCGTATTTCATTGTATTTTCAAATACACAAGGTACTGAAAATAGTTTGAATGATGAAAATACAACGTTATGACTGAATATTAAATCAAAGCTTTGTGAAAGAGAAGTTGTATAAAAAAAGCCCCGAAGGGCTTTTGATTAATGCTGATGATCGTGGTCGTGATCATGCTTATTTGCATGGAATTCTTCGTTATGACGGAAGCGAAGATAGTTTTCAAACTGTTCACAATATTCATCATAATTATCTTCAAGCATCATTTGAAATTGTTGAAGAATATAAGACATCACTTGATCTTTGGCATCACGCATTTCTTTGCCATCTTTGAAGCCATTTGCAGCAACCCA
This sequence comes from Acinetobacter sp. YH16044, assembly GCF_013417145.1. Taxonomy (NCBI): domain Bacteria; kingdom Pseudomonadati; phylum Pseudomonadota; class Gammaproteobacteria; order Moraxellales; family Moraxellaceae; genus Acinetobacter; species Acinetobacter sp. YH16044. Next base: position 13,429 of record NZ_VPEK01000016.1, on the reverse strand, counting down.
AGTATTAAAGCGAGCGGTACCAAATAACATGGCAGCACTCACTTGGCCGCGCATTTCTGCAGGTTTGACTTGAGAACCTTTTTCAACACGACAAAATTCATTGGCTTGTTTAATAAATTCATCCGCACGTTCAAAGAAAGCTGCATTCAACGCTTCTTCTTCGGTTACATCAGTAGCTTCAATCTTTTGAACCATGAATGTGTCCTAGCATAAAAATCTAATGCAGTATTATAGGCAAAGCCTTGCAGAAACTAAACCTTTGACTTAATCTAAAAAATAGCCTAAGTAAAATGGAATGCTTCATGCAAGACGCAATCGCAGTGCAAAGTCTGAAAAGTGATATTGCATTACTTCGACAAAATATTTGGCCGCCCTCAACCTTAGCCAATGTAGAAGGGCTGCCCATTTATTATGGTACACAGTCTGAAGTAGCCGAATATTATGCACAGTGGACAGGCTTAATTGAACGTGCTCAAGACTTATTTCAACCCTTTGTGGAAGATGAAGTCCTTGATGCAATCCATTTGCCGAGTCATTTGAATCTGCCGCTTTTTTATTTTCATGTGGATCGTATTCGAATCAACAAAACACGTGCGAAAGAATCTAAAACCTTTCGTGGTATTGCAAGTTTGGTTGAAAAATGTGGGCAGTTTGAAGCAGATCAAATTCAAGCGATGCGACATTGGCTAGACAGCGATGACACTGCAGCCTTGGTCGGACACCGTGAATTTATTGACCTCAGAACCTATGTATTTCAACATGGGCAAAGTGATTATACCCGTACTCGTTTTTATGTGAATGGCATTGTACTTAGTGTCGAAAACGAGTTTAAATTGGTGGATGCCCGTGACAAACCACGTAAAGCCCGTAGCGATAGCTATAGTGACCCTTTAGCAGATAACAATACGTGGAAAATCTTTGGGAAATATCGTTAATTAATAAATATCGTTAATTACTGATGTTACGCAGTAACATCAGAAGCGCCATTTGATTCAAATAAAAGAGCGATACGCGGCAACGTCATCCGCAAGTGTTTGAGACAGAACTACATCTATTTAAAGATGTTTTTGCGATACTTTGAATAAGTAGACGCTAGTGAACGAGTTTTGCGGTGAGGAGCATTGCTCCGCAAGATGGTTTCCTTGCGAAGCTTCGCTTCTCATTTTGCCGAAACAAAAGTACTTCCAGCCGAAGGCTAATCCCTTTATTTAAACCCTAGATGTAAGACTCCGTCGAATAGACTTAAAAATCATTTTAAAAATGCGTAATTACTTTTACGTGCGTAACATCAGTTAATTAAATATGTTGACGATATTACTTAGAACGTGAATTTAGTTCGCTGCACAAGGATGCTTTGGATTATGTAATCCACGCCCTAATGTGAAAATAGCCACTATGGCAAATGCCGAAATTGAAAGTTTGGCTCATGCAGAGCAATTGACTGATTTTTATATGACCTTATTGCAAGGGATGACGATACAAGCACGTGATGGTATGGCCTTGACACAATTACAACGCATGGTGAGTAATGCCATGAAATCATGGGGGTTATTAACACAAGGTTAAATCAGTATGGATTATGAATTAAACCCCCAATAGCAGTGTAGCCTTAAGGCAATTTTCTTAGTTTTTTTGAATGACTGATATGCAAATACTATGTTGAAGTTTATTTGCAAGGGTGAATTTTAATGTCACCCAATTCCATCACACTGATATAACCATCAACCGCAATCAAATTGTCGCTTTGACTCGATAGGGTGAGACATTCTCCAGACTTGACGCTTGACAGTAACTGACCTTGTTGCGGATTCAAGTTCATGCTGTAAATACTCAGTGTGCCAGCATCGGTTTTGATTTGGTAAGACTCATCACCATAGTCCTCATTATTATTGCGCAGGACTTTAAAGGTTCGTCGTGTCTGATCAAAGTTTTGAGTTGGAGAAAGCGGCTTTTCGACTTGTAAGGATGCCGTGCGCCTTAATTCGGTACTTTGCACAGGCTTATGTTGTTCACTACAAGCACTCAGTATTGGGAAAAATATAAAAATAAGTGAAAATGAAAATAGGGGATAAATTACAGGTATGTGACTTTTCAACATAAAACCACCCTGAATCTAATTTTTCAGATAGCTTATTTTAAAAGTTTTTATCCAGAAAACAAAAATAATAGCTTCTCAAAATATTTCAATGTAACTGAGTCAAACTAAAGAAATGATGAATTGAAATTAGCCGACTTTGAATCTGAATGTTCAACAAATGAATATCTATATGACAATGTAGGATACAAATAAAAAAGGGAGACTCATTGAATCTCCCTTTTTGATTTTACTTAATGAGTTTTCGACTCACAAGGAATTGCTCTGTCGCTTCTAATAGCTTATCTGCATAAACCTCTTGTTTTGCCGTCAACCAACCGAGAACAAACCAATCGCTAGCTTCCAGCTCTGTTTGCTGAATATACTGTGCAGAAGAGGAAAGAACTTGGTATTCCTGAGCCGCGACTTGTGCATCATTGAGCGCTTTACTGTATTTCTGCAAGTTTTTTACATCATAAATCGATGTCAAAATAGGGAAGCTAAATTTAAGTTCTTGTATGCGCTGAGAAAGTACATCTAAGCTTTCAAAATTGTTAATGTCAGCATCATTTAAAGCCTCTTGCAGGGCTTTATATTGGTTTTGTAGGGTGTTTTGAGCATGCCATTTAAAATCATGCTGCTGCGGTGCATCATCGACTTTCAAACTAAACATTAAAAGCTCAAGATAATGATGCACATTTTGAGTCGATTTAACCAAATTGCCTAACTTCTCTTTGGCATACAAAATATCTTTGGTTAAATTTTCTGAGGTCGTTGGGTTTTGTAAAAAGCCACCCAAGGTATTTTGCATGTGCTCAAAATGGTGTAATTGTTCAAACTGCTGCTTAAATGCGCCTAATTGCACAGCCCATTTTTCAACGATATCGCTGTTCCAATCTTTAAACAGCGAAATGGTTAATTGTAGATGATGGAGTGCTTTCTGAGCTTGTGTAATGTGCTCAGCTTGAGCAACACCTGCAGAAATTGCGGCAATATTAGGCAGAAGGTGCTGCATTTCCTGTGCAATTAAAAGTCGTAAGTTTTTTGCGGCAGTGTCTTTTTTACTGAGTTGAAATTCTTTAGCCTCAACTGCTGGACTCACAGTTTGACTCAATGCCAACAAGTTGCCAATTTCGGCTTTACTGCGAACGTCTAACCACAAATGGTACTTTTTAACCCATTCAAAACTAAAGGCAAGGAGCGATTGAATAGAGCCGCTTTTCAGTTCAAATTCAACTTCGTGAACTTCTGTTTCTGTACTGTTGCTGCGGATACAGCCGATATCTAAGCTAACTTCGATTTTGGCGTCTTCAAACTCTATGACGCGATAAGTTCTTAGAATGTCGGTTTCAAACTGAAGTTGTAGTGAATCTTGCTGATCGCCTAAAGTGGTTTTTAAAACTGATTGAACTTCAGCTTCATTACTATAAACAGATAAATCTAGGGCAGGAGCTTGTTCAAGTTCACCCAAATCTAAGTTATGCTCAAAGCGTTCAATGTGGCTTTTACCTGCAGCTTTCAGGGTTTGAATCCAGCGCGTTCCTTCTAAACGTTGACGCAAGGCTGCATGCTGCTGTGCCATTTTTCGATCTGGGGTATCAAAATATTTAGCTTTAAGTTGAATTTGTTCAGATTTTTTTGGATCGAGTGCCTTTAATAATGCAGTTCGACGTGCTTCTGGAATCTGGAACTTTAATTCAACTTCAACCATGGTTTTCTGTCCTGATGTCAAAACTTCATGATCTGGCATGAAGCGATCTTTAAATTTTTATAAAAATGAAAAACTAAAATGCGCGTACATTTTCTATGAGCTAAACGCGTATCGATTGTAGCGAAAAACAGTTGAGAAGTAAGACTTGACGGATTTGAAAACTCTGCTTTTGGACTAATAAAAGTTTTAAAAGATGGATATTCCATCAATTGTATAATTCACAATGGTTCGACTTTCATGGGATCAAAATAAAATTTTACGCCTTTAAAGTGGGCGATTTTTGAGCTATGTTGGTTAAAATAAGTTCAGGATGAGCACAACATGAATTCACAAGTACAACCCGAGTTTAATCGAGATTTAAAGCCCGAATTTCAGTTACCTATTCGTGACTATTCGCAATTTTATCGATTTTATTTGACTGAACATCAAAATATCATGAGTCGACGTTTACATGCCACAGGCAGCAGTATAGGACTCTATTTCTTCGCAAAAGCAATTTTAAAAAAACAACCGAAGTATTTTGCTTATGGCCTGGTTTCAGGCTATGCCTGTGCATGGGTCGGACATTTTTTCTTTGAAAAAAACAAGCCAGCAAGTTTCAAGCAACCTTTGTACAGTTTTATTTCCGATTGGCGCATGCTGTCTGATATTGTGAAGGGGAACTTAAGCTTAAAAGACCGTAATTTAGATAAGATTGATAGTTAATTATTTATTAATCAAACGTTTAATTTTTATGGATCTAGGTGTGATTTTTTTGAGTAAATGACTTGCAAAATTAGAGTGATTAGTCTAATAATGTTCATATTGTTTATTTACTTCCTGTCTATAAGATGAAAAGTCGATAAACCCCAGTTTTCCGAGCCTAGAGTGACCTTCTCTAGGCTTTTTTTATGGCCTTAGAAAAGGTCTATTGTTTGAAAGATATAACAATAAAAAATTTCATAAAATAGGCTAGACTTTTTGATGCTCTGAACGCTCCCCAAAACGTTTCTTACCAAGCACCAAAAAGTCTAATAGGTACACATTATTATTTTTATAAAGTGTTGTGTTTTTATGCGCTGCGTTTTGTGTTCTTTTGTTGCACTATTAAATAATTTGTATCAGTTTTGTTCTATACCTGAAAATAGGTATTTTTTGCCATTTTCTACAGAAAATTCAATTAAACATTTATATAAGCAGTCCTGTGAAAAGGAATATAACTTTCTCAGCGGCAAAGCATTAAAATTTTATCCCCCAAGCAACATTTCATAGACCTAATCGTTATAATATTCAAAAGTTTTAAGTTGTGATTGAACTATGCGTGGTTTATACCTCATTACCAATGATGATCCTATCGAATTGCTTTTAGCCAAACTTGAAGGCGCGATGGCGACTTATGAAGTCGCTGTTTTGCAATATCGCCGTAAAAAAGTGGCAAAAGAAGATCAGGCTTATGAAATTGAATACATGAAAAATATGTGTAATCAGTACAAAGTGCCTTTTGTTATTAATGACGATTTAGAAACTGCAGTTCAATATGGTGTGGGTGTCCATTTAGGGCAAGATGACGGTTCAATTGCTGAAGCTGTAGCACGCTTACCTAAAAATGTTTTGATCGGTCGAAGCTGCAATAACTCTTTAGAACTGGCTGAGCAGGCAATTGCAGACGGTGCAAACTATGTGGCTTTTGGTGCCATTTTTGCAACTGAAACTAAGCCTGAAGCAGGCAATATTGGCTTAGAAACGCTAAAACAAGCCAAAGCGAAACTAAATGTACCCATTTGTGCAATTGGTGGGTTAACTGTTGAAAATTCAGCAGAAGTGATTGAAGCAGGTGCTGATCTCTGTGCTGTGATTAGTGATGTATTAGGTCGTTCAATGTCTGCTGTTAGCAGTCGTGTTTATGAATGGTCTGAGCTTTTTGCTGAACAAGCTTAATTTTTTTTTAGATTGAATAAGTAGAGAATTTTTATGAGCTTATCTGCTAAGCAAGAACAATTATTTAAACAAGCCAGCAAGCATATTCCTGGCGGCGTAAACTCTCCTGTACGCGCATTTAATGGTGTAGGTGGAACTCCGGTATTTATTGAAAAAGCGCAAGGCGCATATCTCTATGACGTAGACGGAAAACGCTATGTCGACTATGTCGGTTCTTGGGGGCCAATGATTTTAGGCCATGCTCAGCCCGAAATTATCAAAGCGGTTCAAGAAGCAGCTGTAGATGGTTTAAGTTTTGGTGCGCCAACCGTTCATGAAACCACTTTGGCGGACATCATTTGCGAAATTATGCCGTCTATTGAATTGGTTCGTATGACCAACTCAGGGACTGAAGCGACTATGACCGCCATCCGTCTTGCTCGTGGCTACACCGGCCGTGACAAGATTGTAAAATTCGAAGGCTGCTACCATGGCCATTCAGATTCGCTTTTAGTGAAAGCGGGTTCTGGCCTACTTACTAAAGGTGAGGGTGAAGCGACTTCTGCAGGTGTTCCAGCTGATTTCGCCAAACACACTTTAACACTGCCGTATAACGATATTGCGATGCTGAAAGAATGCTTTGCAAAATTCGGTTCAGAAATTGCAGGTGTAATTGTCGAGCCAGTTGCAGGCAACATGAACTTGGTTAAACCGATAGATGGTTTCTTGCAAGCAATTCGCGATGTGTGTGATGAGCATGGTTCAGTCTTTATCATTGATGAAGTAATGACAGGTTTCCGTGTAGGTCTTGGCGGTGCGCAAGCGCATTATGGCGTAACACCTGATTTAACCACTTTAGGTAAAATTATTGGTGCTGGCCTGCCTGTGGGTGCATTTGGCGGCAAGCGTGAAGTGATGGAATGCATTGCACCTCTTGGCAAAGTCTATCAAGCAGGTACATTGTCTGGTAACCCATTGGCTATGCGTGCCGGTATTGAGATGTTTAAACATTTGCGTCAGCCGGGCTTCTATGAAACTTTGACTGAAAAATTGGCAGGTTTGCTTGCTGGTTTACAGGTAGCTGCAGACGAAGCGGGCATTCCGTTCTTTACGCAGCAAGTAGGTGGAATGTTTGGTATTTACTTTACAGATCAAACTGAAATCACAGGTTTTGATTCAATTTTGAAATGTGATGTAGATGCATTCCGTACATTCTTCCATGGTATGTTACAGCGCGGTGTAAACTTAGCGCCTTCAGCTTTTGAAGCAGGCTTCTTCTCAAGCGCGCATAGCGATGAAGATATTGCATTTACCATTGAAAAGGCGAAAGAAGTTTTTGCCGAAATGAAGTAATTTTCATTTAAAACGGCAAATTCTGCTTTAGAATAAAGCCCGCAGCCTGCTGTGGGCTTTATTGTAGCCGCATGATTGAACGTGCATTGAAAAAGGATTTTTAAATGAAAACCAAGCATTATTTAACTTTGGCGGATGCAGAATTTTTATTAAACACAGCACATGCTTATGCAGTAGAAAATGGCTTTAACGTAAGTATTGCGATAACAGATGAAACTGGCAATTTATTGGCCATGAAACGTATGGATGGTGCATCGCCAATGACAGCAAACCTATGCTTAGAAAAAGCCAAATGTTCTGCGATTAGCCGCCGTCCTTCAAAACTTTTTGAAGACATTATTAAAGGCGGTCAAATGGGCTTTCTGACCATGGATACCTTTTCAGGCATGCTGGAAGGCGGTGAGCCGATTATGTATGAAGGGCAGTTGGTTGGTGCAATGGGCGTGTCTGGCGTAAAGTCTTTTCAGGATGCTGAAATTGCACAGCAGGCGATTCAAGCTTTTTTAGCGCAGCAAAACTAAATATTGTGAGCGTAATAGATACTTCAGTCTTGTCGAAATCATTGGCCTTAATATATTTTGGTTTAGATGTCGATAAATCTCGGTCATAGCATTAAGTCGAAAAAAATCTAAGATTGAGCTGAAATATTAAGCATGTTAGTAACTTATGTATAACTTTGTTGAAGTAAGATTATATCTTACTCAATTAATAGACCTCTTTTATAAGTCATTTTTACGCAGTTCCAAATTATAGATTCCAGCAATTAAATAGAATCTCTATCCTAGTTTGTTACCCCGACAACGTTCAGCAATGGTTTTTAACGGGTTTCATAACCCAATACAGCTTAATCCTTTATTCTTCTTTCATGGATTTCCTAATTATTGAACAATGGGTGTGTTGTTGCCCAATTTGGATATCACACCCAATCACAGAAAAAGAGTGCTTGCTAAAAACTGCAATAAACAACTCGTTTATTTACCACAAACTTGATAAGTTAAATTTTTATATTCAGAAATAGACATGATGAAAAATATATGGATTTTAGTTGCACTGACAGCACTTATGGCGGGTTGTAGCACAACACAGCAAACTGAAACGACACCAGAAAAAATTGGTATGGCAAATCCAGCCAGCCAGTATTGTGTAGAACAAAAAGGTAAACTTGAAATTCGTGATGAAGCAAATGCTCAGGTCGGGTATTGCCATCTGCCAAACGGACAAGTGGTTGAAGAGTGGGCATTATTCCGTAGTAGCCAAACTGAATGTGTAGCTGATAAGGCTAAGACGCTGATTGGTCAAGCAAAATTGACTGAAGATCAGATCAAGGCAATTAGCCAAGCTCAAATTGTCCGTTTAGTAAAACCTGGGCAGCCAGTAACAATGGATTATCGTGTAGAGCGCGTCACCGTCACTGTAAATCCAATCAATCAAAAGATTATTCAAGCAACTTGTGGTTAATTCAAACGCATAAAAAAGGCCCGAAAGGGCTTTTTTTGTTTGTTCGGCTACGACTAATTTAAATGACAAATCCATTACGATCTTTTATATTGCCCCTCGTAAGGAGAAGTTCATGAAAAAGTTATTTGCTTTATCCGTTATGGTGGCTTTGGTCGGCTGTGCTGAAAAAAAACCATTAACCCCTGAAGAGCAGTGGCAGGGTTACTGCCGCAGTGTAGGTAATGCTGCACGTACGATTATGTTAGATCGTCAAAATGCAATTGAAAAAGACAAAGCAGTTGAGCATGCCAACAAAATTGAGGATGAAACCACCAAAGGATTTATCCTGAACATCATTGATGAAGTTTATGCCTTGCCGCAAGCTGAGATTAATACTGATGTTGAAAAAGCACGTGAAAAAATTCGTGCTGAGTTTACTGAAAAATGTATCGCAACACCGCATACTGAAATGCCAGATTATAAACCGTTCTAAGGAACGGTTTTTTATGCGAGAAAGCGCGTAAAGCAAAACCTAAAGGCTCTATTCAGCAGTGAGTAGTTACAACGGGGCAACTATCCGTTGTTTAGCCATATGATGGAGTTCATGCTTATTTTGCGAATGCATATTTATCTTCGGGTTACTTTGAATATGAGATGCTTAAAGATTTAAAATAGCCTAACCAAAGCGAAATACAAATTGTGACAACTTGCTAAATCATAAATATAGAAAAGCAAATCTTTTTAATGAATAATGAAATGGAGAATAAAAAAACAGTAGAGGAGTAGAATATGGACGTTATCGGTTATATGCATCACTCAGATCTACTCCTAGAAGATGAACAAGGCGTAGCAATTATCGGTGGTGGGAACTACGTGCTCAGCATTGGAGATAAAGTCACTTTACGCCAAAAAGTAGATGCATTTTCTCAACGCTATTTGGTCGATATCAGCTTTGCAAGTAATCAACATCAAACCACATGTCAGGACGAATGGTGCCTCAGATTTACAGGCGATCGAGCAGAACTTCAGCAATATATCACTGCAACCACTGTCCACTAAGGTGGAATATCTAATACAGATAAAAACAGGCAACATTTAGTTGCTTTTTTTTGATGGTTAATTTTAGTCAAAAGTTAATATGCGCAAGAAAAGCGTGTTCTAAGTATTGATTTTGCTTAATGTATAAACGATATGAGGATCATTTATTTATAAAATAATGGGCATCACAAAGAAACACTCTAGTTGCATTAACTTTTAACCTGAAGTTTAGTAAAATTTTGCAGTCCATATTGTTTGTGATGCTTTAAAAGCAGGAATTCACAAATAATTTTTTAAAAAAGAGGAATAACACCGTGCTAGAAGCTTACCGCCAACACGTTGAAGAACGTGCCGCACTCGGAGTCCCACCGAAGCCACTTGATGATGTGCAAACAGCTGCATTAGTTGAATTATTAAAAAATCCACCAGCAGGCGAAGAAGCTTACTTGGTTGATTTGATTGAAAACCGTGTACCTGCAGGTGTTGACCAAGCGGCATACGTTAAAGCTGCTTTCTTAGCTGCTGTAGCAAAAGGTGAAGCAACCTCTCCACTCGTTTCTAAAGAACGTGCAGTTTACTTACTAGGCACAATGCTTGGTGGTTATAACGTAGCACCTTTAGTAGAGCTTTTAGACAATGCTGAATTGGCTGGCTTAGCAGCTGAAGCATTGAAAAATACTTTGCTTGTATTTGATGCGTTCCATGACGTAGCAGACAAAGCAAAAGCAGGTAACGAAAACGCGAAAGCAGTTTTACAATCTTGGGCTGATGCTGAATGGTTCACTAGCCGTAAAGATGTACCTGAAGAAATCAAACTTACAGTGTTTAAAGTTACTGGCGAAACCAACACTGACGACTTGTCACCTGCACAAGACGCTTGGAGCCGTCCAGACATTCCATTGCACGCAAATGCAATGTTGAAAAACGTACGTGATGGCATCAACCCAGAAGTTCCTGGTGAAGTTGGTCCATTAAACCAAATCAAAGACCTTATCGCGAAAGGCAACCAAGTTGCTTACGTGGGTGACGTTGTTGGTACAGGTTCTTCTCGTAAGTCTGCAACTAACTCTGTACTTTGGTTCTTCGGTGACGAAATCGCGCATATTCCAAACAAAAAAGATGGCGGCTACTGCTTAGGCGGTAAAATTGCGCCAATCTTCTTTAACACAATGGAAGATGCGGGTGCTTTACCAGTAGAAATCGACGTTTCTAACATGAACATGGGTGATGAAATCACGCTTAAAATCGACCATGCTGCTGCTAAAGTAACAGCGTTCAAAGACGGCGCACAAATCGCTGAATCTGAACTTAAAACTCCAGTGCTTCTAGACGAAGTACGTGCAGGCGGTCGTATTAACTTGATCGTTGGTCGTGGTTTGACAGCTAAAGCGCGTGAAGCTTTAGGTCTTGCACCATCTACTTTGTTCCGTACTCCAGTACAACCTGAAAACACAGGCAAAGGCTTCACTCAAGCTCAAAAAATGGTAGGTCGCGCTTGTGGTCTTCCAGAAGGTCAAGGTGTTCGTCCAGGTACTTACTGCGAACCTAAGATGACTACTGTTGGTTCTCAAGATACAACAGGTCCAATGACACGTGACGAATTAAAAGACTTAGCGTGCTTAGGTTTCTCTGCAGACTTAGTAATGCAATCTTTCTGTCACACAGCTGCGTATCCAAAACCAGTTGACGTTCAAATGCAACACACGCTTCCTGACTTCATCATGAACCGTGGTGGTGTTTCTTTACGTCCAGGTGACGGTATTATCCACTCTTGGTTAAACCGTATGCTTCTTCCAGATACAGTAGGTACTGGCGGTGACTCACATACTCGTTTCCCAATCGGTATTTCTTTCCCAGCGGGTTCTGGTCTTGTAGCGTTTGCTGCTGCAACTGGCGTTATGCCACTAGACATGCCTGAGTCTGTTCTTGTTAAGTTCAAAGGTAAAATGCAACCTGGTATCACTCTACGTGACCTAGTACATGCGATTCCTTACGTTGCGATTCAACAAGGCGACTTAACTGTAGAGAAAAAAGGTAAGAAGAACATCTTCTCTGGTCGTATCCTTGAGATCGACCTTACAGAAATGGAAACGGACCTTACTGTTGAGCAAGCGTTCGAACTTTCTGACGCATCTGCTGAACGTTCAGCTGCTGGTTGTTCTATCACGCTTTCTGAAGAGAAAGTTGCTGAATACCTTAAATCAAACATTACTATGTTGAAATGGATGATTTCTGAAGGTTATGGCGATGCTCGTACTATGGCGCGCCGTGTAGAGAACATGGAAAAATGGTTGGCTAACCCATCACTTCTTAAAGCTGATGCTGACGCTGAATACACTAAAGTGTACGAAATCGACCTTTCTACAATCACTGAACCAGTTCTTTGCTGCCCGAATGACCCAGATGACGCTAAATTGCTTTCTGACGTTCAAGGCGTGAAAATTGACGAAGTATTCGTTGGTTCATGTATGACTAACATCGGTCATTTCCGTGCAGCTGGTAAACTTCTAGACAAAGTTCCTGGTGGTTCTTTATCTACTCGTCTATGGTTGGCTCCTCCAACTCGTATGGACGAACGTCAATTGATGGAAGAAGGTTTCTATAACATCTATGGTAAAGCTGGCGCTCGTACAGAAATGCCAGGTTGTTCATTATGTATGGGTAACCAAGCACGTGTAGCTCCGAACACTACTTGTGTATCGACTTCTACTCGTAACTTCCCGAACCGTCTAGGTCAAGGTGCGAACGTTTACTTAGCTTCTGCTGAGCTTGCTTCTGTTGCTGCTGTACTTGGTAAATTACCAACTCCAGCTGAGTACCAAGAATACGCAGCTCAAATTGATAGCATGTCTGCTGACATCTACCAATACTTAAGCTTCGACAAAATGAGCGACTATACTGACGCTTCTAAAGATGTTGATACGAAGAAAATTGCTGCTGCTCAATTGTCTTAATTGATTAAGTAGTTGAAAATAAGGGCTGATTTATCAGCCCTTATTTTATTATTAAAAGTATATTGCGAATTTTATACGTGTTTAAATTTGATTAATTAGAATATTGTAAGTTTAATCTGTTATTAGGTTTAAACGACTTTTATAAAATATTAAGAAATAAGTGATATTGAATTCACGGATTAGTTATGAACTTTAGATTATATTTTTTACCTTTAGTTATAGTATTTTTTTTAAGCTCTTGTTCATCAAGCTCATCTGAACCATTAATTTTATCAGAACAGCAAGAAAAAAATATTTTGAATGAGTATAAAGGTCTGCTTGAAAAGAAAAAGTATGAAAAAGCATATAAAAAATTATTAACTTTAGAAAACGTAAATAATATTAGTAGTTATGCTAAAAATGAGCTTGGGAATTTTTATGAGAATGGAATTTATGTCGATAAAAATTTAGATTCTGCATTAAAATATTATGCTGAAGCTGGAAATGAAAATTATATTCCAGCTATTTATAATGTAGGAAGAGTTCGATTAGAGCAAGGATATTATACAGAAGCAGCATCAATTTTTAAGGAGATTGAAAATGATAATTTCGCGCCAGTCTTTAATTTAATAGGTGTGATGTATAATTATGGCTATGGTTATGATGTAGATTTAGAAAAGGCACTGAAATATTATAAGAAGGCTGCTTTGCTAGGTAATCCAGATGCGCAGTTTAATATTGGGCAAATGTATTTTGAAGGAATAGGGGTTAATAAGGATTTTAAGGAGGCTTTCAAGTGGTACACTTTATCGGCAAATCAAAATTATTCTCTAGCGGAGATCCAATTAGCAACATTATATTAGATCTCTTTCATAAATCAAAAAACGATCTTCTTTTTGGTTAATATTTGCACTCCGGATTTCTTAGCATTCGTGCATAATCTGCGGATGAAATACATCGATTCAAACAAGCTTTCTGATCCTCAGT
>NZ_VPEK01000168.1:0-1175 GCF_013417145.1 Acinetobacter sp. YH16044 | reverse complement strand
TGGTTCGCTTGAAGATGTGTTGGTGATCTGGAGCGCTGATAACAGTTGTGAAGGCGGTATCATGGCATTACTCGCCTTAAACCTTAGGCAAAAAGGATTGTCCCGTGGAAAAAGATTGGCAATCATTATCTTAGGTTTCATTGGAGCATCCTTATTCTTCGGTGACGGTATCATCACCCCTGCTATTTCTGTTTTATCTGCAGTTGAGGGACTTTCTGTTGCTGCCCCGTCATTTGATCGCTTCATTATTCCAATCAGTATTGGAATTCTTATAGCTCTCTTTGCCGTTCAAAAACATGGGACTGCAATGATGGGGAAGTTTTTTGGTCCTATTACCCTGTTATGGTTCCTATCTATTGGTGCCATTGGCATTATGAGTATTATTCAAAGTCCATTTGTTCTTGCATTATTCAGCCCACACTGGGCTTTTTTATTCGTTATTAACAATCCTCTTATTTCATTTTTTGTGATGGGAGCTGTGGTTTTAACAGTAACAGGTGGTGAAGCCTTATATGCGGATATGGGACATTTTGGTATTTTACCGATCAAGTTAGGCTGGTTTTTAATTGTACTGCCATGTCTGATGCTGAATTATGCTGGACAAGGAGCATTACTGTTAAGAGATCCTTCGGCTATCACCAATCCTTTTTACCTGCTTCTGCCTTCAGCCCTTCTATATCCTATGATTATTCTGGCTACTGCAGCTGCAGTGATTGCCTCACAGGCTTTAATCAGTGGGGTATTCTCAATGGCTAAACAGGCAATACAGTTGGGATATCTACCTAGGCTTACAGTTTTACATACCTCCGCTTCGGAAATTGGACAAATTTATATTCCATTACTGAACTGGCTCCTGTTTATCTCTATCACCATCTTGATCTTAATATTTGAAAGTAGCAGCAAGTTGGCAGGTGCTTATGGTCTGGCCGTCACTGTGACCATGTTCTGTGACACACTGTTAGTAGCTTTTCTGGCTTATAGTTACTGGAAATGGAAAACATGGAAAGTCTTACTGTTCATTATTCCATTCGCCTTTATTGATCTGGTTTTGCTGAGTTCAAACCTATTAAAAGTCCTGATTGGAGGCTGGGTACCAGTCGTTATTGCGGTTATTGTTTTTACCCTCATGATGACCTGGAAAAAAGGCAGAGAGATTCTTCAGGACAAACTGCAGA
>NZ_VPEK01000167.1:0-1177 GCF_013417145.1 Acinetobacter sp. YH16044 | reverse complement strand
GATACTAGACGTAAAATTCTACTGGGGGCTTGGGTTCTAAACAAACTGAAAAATGATGAATCTTTTAAGGGTCAACTAACCGATTTTGAAAAGTTTTTAAGCACGGAAAGTAAGACTGAAGAAAATAGGCAGAAAGATAAAGATCTTTTTAATGGCGTTATATGGAATAACACCTAAATTTCGCATATGAGATTTTGTATTAAATAAAAAAACAATCCCCTAAAAATAGGGGATCTTGTTAGTAATGGAATCGACATTGAATTATAGAGATTCGTTCATCTGTCACTTCATAAACTAATCTATGCTTTTCATCAATCCTACGACTCCAAAATCCTGAAAGATTAGCTTTTAAAGGTTCTGGTTTTCCTGTTCCTTCAAAAGGTGTTCGCTGACATTCTTTGATTAAGGTATTAATACGCTTAAGTATCTTTTTATCCTGTGTCTGCCAATAGATATATTCATCCCAGGCATTATCAGTCCATTCGACGTTACGATTCGTCATCCTCAATCAACTCTCTGTGTTTTGTTTTCCCTGCACGTAATTGAGCAATTGATTCATTTAAACGACTTGCATTATTTGGAGATGAAAGGAGATATAACGTTTCCATTAAGCTATCGTAATGATCTTGTCCCATTACTACAGCATGGCCACCTTCTTTTCTTGTAATAAAAGCAACGTCTACATCATCAATTACTTTATCTAAAACAGATTTTAAATTGTTACGTGCGTCCGTATATGTAAATACATGCATATATCTATCCCTCATAGGGTAAGCTGCGTCAAAACGCTGCTAGCTAGACTACCTAGGCGGTAGTGATTGAAACTTTACAATCCTAAATGTACAGAATCCTGTACATATTGTCAATTTCGTATAACCACCATTATGTTAAATTATGGTCTATTCATTAAATAACGGGGACTTCATGAACAAATTAATATACTTCATCATTCTTAATATTCTTTTAATTGGTTCTGTTTATGCTGAAAAAAATAAATTTTTAAATATGGCTCAAAGTAAAGTAAAGCAGGAAATGAAAGATCCTGACTCTACAAAGTTTCAAAATTTAAGGGAAATCAAAAATTCTGTTGGTGAGAGTGTGGTTTGTGGTGAAGTAAATGCTAAAAATTCCTATGGAGGATATGTTGGATATCATTTATTTTCGTATAGTCCGGATG
>NZ_VPEK01000166.1:0-1183 GCF_013417145.1 Acinetobacter sp. YH16044 | reverse complement strand
ATAACCACTATTACATGGACATGAGGCTGCTCTACGACTAGGAACTGGTACTAAATTCCAATTTTGACGCCATTTTATTCCTAAATTCAACATCATACCTACACCACAATTATATGAAAAATTTCGTATAAATTGATTTGTTTGAATGTTTGTACCTTTTGGTGAAACTTTTATGTCTATACCAGATACTTCAAAGTTAATTTCAGAAATAGTTAGAGGGAATTCTAAGGAATCAGGAGCTTCTATATCAAAATTCTTTTTAGATAATTCTTTATTATTAATGACATAAAATTTAATTGATAGAAAATCTCCATTTTCATATTTAATTTCAATTTCTTTACCACTAGGGGGGCACTTAAAATCAATAGGAGTTCCTATATTTTCCCAGCAGTTATTCCTCATTACTAAACGCTCTTCCTTAGACACACTAAGCATTTCAACATTTAGCAGTAAATAACCACTTTCATCCCTTGTTAAAGAAACTACATCATAATTATCAATTACAAGTGCGCGAGGTGTTTCATAGTAGAAATTTCCCCCTACTACGGTTAATAATTTATTTCTCCGCCATTCAAAATTGCCTTTTACTTTTTCTGAATTAACCTTATTTTTTTTAAACTCTACTAATTGATCATTGGTATAAGCATAATTATCAGCATTTTTATGATGCTGTGTACAAAGAGCAATCATACCCTCTGGTCTGTGATGATTTTCAATACTCCAAGGCGGATCGAAATGATGCCATTCGAGATAAGGGTTTCCACAATTAGGAACAGGACAACCAAATCCTACCTCCTGTCTAAGAGTTTGAATTACTTTTTTAGGGGGCGTCCTATTCATTGATGATCTACCATGTGATTTTTTAAATTGTCTAAAATTAACATAATACACCTTATACGAAATGCTTTTCATTTCTCATTAAATTTCAGTGTCTTATCTTGATGTAAAAAGCCCAACTGTACTCAGTTGGGCTTTTTTAATGATTTGTCACGTTCCACGCCTATTCTTTGATCAATGTTTCACAACTTTGATTAGCTCCATTAAATAATTAAAACCTAGATAATAAGAACCGAGCGAGTGTCTACGAGCGATTGAGCATCATCAAAATTTCGCCCTCGCCTTTTCTCTCATTACCCGCTCCCTTTCGATTTTAAACGGTAGGTACAGAGCATCCCGAATGGGT
>NZ_VPEK01000165.1:0-1187 GCF_013417145.1 Acinetobacter sp. YH16044 | reverse complement strand
TGTCCCGTCCTGAAATAAGTTTACACCTTAAGAGACTTATTTTATGGAACATGCACAAGAACAACGAGTTAAACGCACACAACGTGATTATAGCTTCGCCTTTAAAATGATGGTTGTACATGAAGTAGAAAAAGGGCAAATTACTTATAAACAAGCTCAGGCAAAATATGGTATTCAAGGAAGATCAACTGTGCTGGTATGGTTACGCAAGCACGGACAACAGGACTGGACTTCGAATATGCCGACTTCTTCTAAACGCCAATTAACCCCCCAACAACGAATCCGCCAATTAGAAAAGCAGTTAGCCGCAGAAAAGCTTAAAACTGAATTTATTCAGGATGTGATTTATCACATTGATAAAGAATGTGGGACTGATCTTGGAAAAAAGTATACCGAGCACGTTTCAAAGATTGGCAAAGCCAAAGAAGACTAAGCGTTTCACGTTATTGTCGGTGGTTGGGAATCACCCGACAAGCTTATTATCAAGCAGAAAAACGTGCTCAAATGACTGCACAAGCAACTGAACAAATACTTGAGTTGGTTATGGAATATCGTTGTCTCATGCCAAGTATCGGAACACGTAAGCTGTATTGGCTTATTAAAGGCAAATTGTTGCAGCGTGGTTTAAAGTGTGGACGGGATCAGTTATTTAAAATATTGAAAGAGCATAATTTATTGATTCGCCCCAAGCGTCGCTATACAAAAACTACAGATAGCAAGCATTGGATGAAGAAGCATCCAAATTTATTAAAGGATTATTCAGCAGTGCAAGCCAACGAAGTCTTTGTTAGTGATATTACTTATGTTGAGAGTGCTGAAGGCGTACATTATTTATCCTTAGTGACAGATGCTTATACCCGTCAGATTAAAGGTTATAAGTTATCGAATGATATGCGTGCGGAGAATGTTGTGCAGGCTCTACATATGGCGATGCAGCATGTGACGGATCGAGCGACAAGGATGATTCATCATTCAGACAGAGGCTCTCAGTATTGCTCTGAACTATATCAATCGGCATTACGCCATTATGGGGTATGTCCTTCTATGACAGATGGAGGAGACTGTTACCAGAATGCATTAGCAGAGCGGATTAATGGAATATTAAAGCAGGAGTTTTTAATTACACGATGTCAAACCATGAAGGAGTTAGATCACTTAATTGCGGAATCTATTATGATTTATAATTG
>NZ_VPEK01000164.1:0-1190 GCF_013417145.1 Acinetobacter sp. YH16044 | reverse complement strand
GGTTCATGATGAGACAATCTATCTCTAGTTTTCTTGACCTGTAAAAGTACGTTGAATATTTGATTTACATCTTTTCCTTCTCGTCCAGGAAAAACTTTATCAATATGAATAGTCCAAAAATTATTTATATCTAACCTAGAAACATCATTAAATGGAAACTTCAATAGATGAACCCAAAATCCAAACATTAACTGACTCAGATAATCATCATAAGTTGGCTTCTTCTTTTTCTTCTTTTCCTTAAACTCTCCTGATACCTTTTGTTGGGCTTTTTTTAATTGCTCTAACGATATATGCGATAGTTGTATAGATTTCATCCAGTCATCTTTTTCTACAAATTCTTTAAAATTATCATTAAGATTATTTCTGAGATTTATTTCTACTAAATGAAGTACATAACATAATTTTGTAGCTATATCTTGATGAGCAGTATAGCTAAACATGGTTAAATCAGGTTTTTTAGATGAGATAGCAAAGGTAGAGTTATAAGGTAACAATCTCTTTAAAGAAATTCCTTTTAATAATTCGTCATAGTCTATTAAGCATTCTCTATCCATTACTAACCTTACCTAAACGTTCCTGTATTATTGGTGTTAATGTATTTAAAGCATCAATTAAAGGTTCTAAATTATATATATTTCGACCTCTAAAGACTTTATGAGTTCTAGAACTCATTTCTCTATTTATTAATCCCTTCTCTTCTAGTTCCTTTAGAACCCTTTGAACTGTTCTAGATGAAACTCCTACACGGAAAGCTATAGCTTTCTGAGAGGGATAAGGATACTGATCCTTATTCCACCAATGCATAAGAAGATTTAAGAGAATATTCATTTCCAAAGCATTAATTTCTAAATCAGCTTGAGCAAATAGCAGAGCAGTAGGTACAGAAACAAAGCCTAACTGACTTGTTGTTTCTCCCCATTTGTCAATAAAACTATATTTTTTCATATAAACCTATGAATAAATCTATAACTTAATATCAATTGATTAAAAAAAAATCAAAACATAAAAACATATTCGTATATATAAGTATTGGTATACTTATAGTACGACATGTATGTCATATTGTCACGACGTGACATGTCACATATCATAGCTTTAATTACTAAGCGCTTACTGTCTTTGGATAGTTTGATGCGGGATAAAAAACGCCGGCTTTCAGTCGGCGTTTTCCTTTTTAAGATCTCTTA
>NZ_VPEK01000163.1:0-1196 GCF_013417145.1 Acinetobacter sp. YH16044 | reverse complement strand
ATAGCGGAAAAATGCATCTGCATAGTCCCTCATATTCCCTTCTTTAGTTTTTACAAATTTTTTAAAAGATTCATCAGAACTTTCTCTAGTTCTAAAGTTTTTTGCTGTTACTTCATCAGCAAAAATAATAGAAATCTGCTTTTCAAATTCTTGTGAAACATAAGTCTTCCAACTAACACTGCGATTATTTTTTCTTGTTTCTCTAAATTTTAAAATCTTATTTTTTATCTCATCAAATTTATTGTAATTAACTAATTGAAGGAAAAATAAAGCTATTTCCGTTTTAGATATAGAACCTAATTCATTGATTAATCGAAGTAACTCAAGATAAGGACGAACATTAAAATTTACTGTGGGTGATTGTGTATGGTAGGGTGAAGGTAGCTGAAACTTAAGCAATTGTTTTGTAAATAACTCTGGTAACCTCTTTTGATTTACTAATTGATTACCGGCTTTAG
Source organism: Acinetobacter sp. YH16044 (assembly GCF_013417145.1). Classification (NCBI taxonomy): domain Bacteria; kingdom Pseudomonadati; phylum Pseudomonadota; class Gammaproteobacteria; order Moraxellales; family Moraxellaceae; genus Acinetobacter; species Acinetobacter sp. YH16044. The sequence continues at coordinate 738 of NZ_VPEK01000163.1, read as the reverse complement.
TCAATTCAATAAATGGCTTTAATTGAATAAATCCTAATGCTTTAGGGGCTCTAGTTATCCTATCACGCGCAGCTAAAGCTGGATCTTGAGGATAGGTTGTTCCTTCATAGAAATCCGACTTAAATATCGCATCAAAGAAATTTATTTGATTTTCACCCCATGCCTTTCCAGAAAATTGTTGGCTTAATATATTTAGTTCTGGAATAATTTTTTCAATTGTTCGGGGTGAAGTAAAACCAAATAAATGCTTAGTCTTTGATAACGATGCCATTACTTTTTAGAACTCTTTTCCAAGATATCCACGTTATTATCTAGAAATTGTTGAATTCTTTCATTACATAATTCAAAAGATTGTTCTGAAATGTCGCAACCAACAAAATTACAATCATATTTAATAGCCGCAAGAGCTGCTGAACCACTACCTAGAAATGGATCACATACTGTAAAACCTGGAACACTACTAGCCTCAAGCATACGTTCAAAAACTTCTACCGGTTTTTGAGTTGGGTATTTCGAGTTATGAATACGCTTTACATCCCAAATATCATGTAGAGATCTACTACTTACTTTTCGAGTATTACCATTTGTTGCAAACAAAATTAATTCATGGCGTCGACGAAAATAGTGTCCCATTCCAATATTTACTTTGTCCCATACGAGTAAATTTTTTACATCAAAGTACTCTCTTACCAATGCTCCTAAAGTTAATAAACTAAATGAATCAAACATTAGATAAAT
>NZ_VPEK01000162.1:0-1197 GCF_013417145.1 Acinetobacter sp. YH16044 | reverse complement strand
TCTTCTTTTTTTAAAAACTCACAAAAATTTCTAGTCCGTTCTAACAATTCATCTCTGTCTTTTTTGAGCAAAAGCTCACGCCAAATACCTAGATGCGTATCAAATAAAAAAAATATTCTAGAACCCTTTTTAAGCCTAACTTTTGAAGACTGTGATTCTAGATTAAATAAACAATCTGCTATATCTTGAATGTTATGCATAAATAAAAATTAACACTGTACAAAAAATGGTTGAATCTGCGGACGCTGTTTTTGTGATTCCATCCAAAGTGAATGTTTCGATTGAACACGCATTAACAGATCTGCACTGATTCCTAAAGCATCATGTAAACGTAAAGCTACATCTGCGGTAACTGGTGCTTTACCATTAATAATTCGAGAAAGTAACGGACGTGTCACTCGAATACGTGCAGCAAGTTCTGTAATCGTAATAACTTGTCCTTCTTCTTTTAAGCCATCTAACCATTCTGAAACTAACTCACCTGCATGAGCTGGATTATTCATCATCATATTCACCTCAATGATAGTCCTGATAATCTACGATATACGCATTACCATCTTTAAAAATGAAAGTCATACGCCAATTGGCATTCACTGTAATAGCCCAATGATCTTTTAACTTCCCTTTCAAAGGATGCAGCTTCCATCCAGGGAAATTCATCTCATCAATACTTTGTGCTTCATTCAAAACTGTTAATTGTCTTTTTAACTTTGTAGCATGTACTGACTGAATCCCTGCTGTAGAACTGGTTTTAAAAAACCTTTCTAGTCCCTTATGTTTAAAATCTATAATCACAAGAATTAATCCTTTGTATAGTTTTACTATACATCAAGTCGGAAAGTAAAACTATACAAGCAGTAAAGACAATAGCACTTAAATAAATGCTCTCACTCACTCCCCGATCACCCCAGCCTTCGGGCAAGCCCTCTGGGCTGATGGTGAACGTTGAGTGAGTTTCGGCAATACTCACCCTAAGGGCGCGATTTTGAAAAAAATCACTCTCCCTTAAGTATTGCCGAATAACCTGATTGGGCTGACGGAGCCACGCATCGGTCGTATCCGCACATAGTTTTACATACTATGCAGACAAGGACTTCTGGGTTGTGTACCTCTGCTCCACGCGCTCCCTGCCGCTACACGGCTGTATCTCTGCGAGGGTTTCCCCAACATGCAACTTAACAGTCCAATGTAACTACT
>NZ_VPEK01000161.1:0-1197 GCF_013417145.1 Acinetobacter sp. YH16044 | reverse complement strand
ACTTGTTAGGGGAAACCCCTAAGACCCCAAGCCCATCAAGATGGGCAAGTCAACAAAGTTGACTTAAAAGCAAAACCAAAAGCCTGTTAGTGGGATGTGTATATGCGAAATAAAACTAAAATTTTCAGACTCACAGAGTTACAGCTAGAACAACTTGAGCAGCACCTCGAAAAAGAGAACACGAATTTTACAGACTTCATTCTCTCTTTAATTCAAAGGGAAATCATGCAAGATGCTGTAACCGTAAGACGACCAGAAGAAGATGAAAGGAAGCCTAGACTCAAAGTTAAAACAGTGATTGAAGTGGTTAAACGCTATCAAAAAACAGATCCTGCTTTACTGCTTGAGCTATCCAAAATCGGGAACAACTTAAACCAAATTGCACGAGCATTGAACATCATCAAAAATGCTGATCCGCAAGAGCAACGCAAGTTAGATATTTTCAGCATTTTTTCAGTTTTAAAAGGCATTCAAACCGAGTTAGAACAAGTATTTCCTGCACTTCCGAAAATCAGCAGACAAAGCCCTGAAAGGCTTAAAAAGCAATTGTCTTCGATACAGCTTGCTGAGGAGGATGAAAGTGCATATTAAATTTTTAAATCACGGCAAAGGATCGGCCGCACACGCTTCAGCGTATGTTTTAGATAAGTTCGATCATCTTGGCAATGTTCGGGCAGGTGTTGATGTTTTGCGTGGTGATGCGACTACATTTAACGCCATCTGTGACTCAAGTCCACATTTGTGGAAGTACACCAGTGGCGTGATCGCATGGTCAAAAGAAGACAGTCCGACAGATGAACAAATAAAAGAAGTCTTAGACGAGTTTGAAAAGCATGCTTTTTCGGGACTAGATCCCTCACAGTACCACCTTTTTGCCGTGCTTCACACAGACGATGACGGCTCGAAGCATATCCACGTTCTAGCACCACGCCTAGATATTCAAAGCGGTAAATCACTCAATATTGCCCCACCCGGCCATGAAAAGCATTTTGATTCTTTACGTGATTACTTCAACACAAAGTACCAGTGGTCACGCCCCGATGATCTGCTTTTGATGAAAACGACACAAGAGCCAAACTATGTCGCAAAACTCAACGCTCAAGCTAAAAATATTTTTACAGGTCAAGATCTTGAGGCGCTTACAAAAAAGCAGTTTGGCAAGCTCGTTGATAACTACGTACAAACATTTTTAAGGAC
>NZ_VPEK01000160.1:0-1221 GCF_013417145.1 Acinetobacter sp. YH16044 | reverse complement strand
AAGGAAAAAATACTTGCTGAAATGAACGAGTATTTAACTGAAGAAAGAGACAGAAAGTTATTTAATCTTTAAGGTTTTAATATTCAAATTTCGTATAAGAGATTTTATGTTAAATAATTTTTAAGTCTTACTTTAAATTAATGATTAATTTAATTTTATATTGATTAAACTTCATATTTAAGAGTAATAAAGTATAAGATTAAGTATTATTTTTTAGAGTTTTTGGAGTGTCTGTTGGGATTAATAGTTACAGAAAGTAAGCAGGCATATTTTGATCCAAACCGTGAATTTTTAGTTAACACATCTATAGAGTCTAATCCGCAATCACAGCGGTATAGCGGGGTCTTAGTCTATAGTATTTTCAGAAGGTTACATACTCAATCGAACGGGCAAAATAATCCAGGGGATGGAAATCCTTTAATATTTGCTTTGAAAGAGATGAAAGGATATTCCATTACTACTGAAGAATGGGGGAAATTTTCAATTAACAGAGATTTAATAATAAAAAAAATCATCAATAAACATCTAATATTTAATAATATTTTATGCATACCATCATCAAGTAATGTTGTTTATGATACAGCTATATCAATTAGTAACTGTGATAGTTTCAAAGAGCCTGTATCTGTTTATGAAGCTTGTTTTGAAAAAAAAACTATAAGTGAAATTTATGAAGACTTTTCTAAAGTAGAAGTACCTAAAAAACTAAAAAAATTAGCGAATAAAGTTCTATCTGATTTAAAAAAGTTAAAAGATGATCCGCATTCTGTATTTAAAATGAAAGCTGTTGATGTAAGAATTAGACCATATATATCGACATTGAAGTTGGTGGAAAACTTTAAAATTTATCCTGATCATTATTATATATTCATTGAGGATCTGATTAGTTCAGGAAGTACTATTAACTCAGCAATCGAATGTTTGGTCCGAAGTGGTATTCCAAAGGAAAATATATTAGGTATTTCCTTGTTAAGTAAAGTTTGAGGTTATGTAAATAGGATTGCATTCATTGAATATGTAGCTTATGATTAGAAGTATAAAGTAATATTTTATATTGCTTTATGGACCATTTCTGTGCCCAATGGTCGATAAAAATGAAGTAAATAGTGGAAAATTCTTCTAACAAGAATGAGTTGCTATTTATGGGTCCGAGCAACACCGTTGAACGAGGTTAGACTGTAAGAGTCAGGTATCGTTTTTTAGGCATCGGCTAAAACAAAA
>NZ_VPEK01000159.1:0-1226 GCF_013417145.1 Acinetobacter sp. YH16044 | reverse complement strand
GAGCGAACTGAGAAAATTTGCTCTTTCCTTTCCCTGATTACAAGCTCCCTATCCATTAATCACCTACCCTACAGAGCATCCCGCATGGGTGCGAACTTTCCAAGTTTGATCCCTAAACCGAGCGTAGCGAGAAAAAAAGCTCATGAGCGAAGCGAATTCCGAGCTGCTTTTGCTTTTTCTAAAAGTCACGAAAATATTAACCAAAAATTGCCCCAACGAATCGAGCGAAAGCGAGATTCAATAGAGTTTGAGCGTAGCGAAAACCAAGGGCAATTTTTTACTCTCTGGGCTTTTAATTATTTTTAAGCTTTTAAATGCTTTTAGAGAGGATCAAGTCTTTGTAAATAAAGGCTTCTAGAGCTTATATGACTACGTTTACCTACCAATATGACTACGTTTACCTACCAATATGACTACGTTTACCTACCAATATGACTACGTTTACCTACCAATAATCTACATTATTTTTTTTGTAGATTTAACTACGTTTACCTTGCATTAATCTGCATATTTATTATTATAGATTTATATTCATAAGTAATAATGTAGATAAATAGAATGCGGGACTTAGTAGTTAAAGACAATGCATTAATTAATGCGAGTTATAACTTAGACTTAGTAGAACAACGTTTGATCTTATTAGCCATCGTCGAAGCAAGAGATAGTGGTCGGGGAATCAATGCAAATGACCCTTTAGAAGTCCATGCTGAGAGTTATGTAAATCAATTTAATGTTGCAAGACAAACAGCTTACCAAGCGTTAAAAGATGCCTGTAAAGATCTATTTGTACGTCAATTTAGCTATCAAGAAATTAATAAAAGAGGAAATGTAGAGAATGTTTTAAGTCGTTGGGTCAGCGAAATTAGATATATCGACGATGAAGCTACAGTAAAGTTAATATTTGCCCCTGCAATCGTGCCACTTATTACACGTTTAGAAGAACAATTTACTAAATATGAGTTACAACAGATTAGTAATCTCAGCAGCGCTTATGCTGTGCGATTATATGAATTATTAATTGCTTGGCGCAGTACGGGTCAAACTCCTATTATTGAACTTGCAGAGTTCAGACAAAAAATAGGCGTTCTTGATGATGAATATACAAGAATGGGAAATTTTAAAGATCGAGTATTAAATTTAGCTATTGCTCAAATTAATGAACATACGGATATTAACGTCCAATGTCAGCAACATAAAAAGGGACGTAATATTTCTGGATTTTCATT